>VTPL01000005.1 GCA_008638165.1 Pelagibacteraceae bacterium | reverse complement strand
GAAATTAATCCAGCAACTAATGTACTTTTTAATATTCTCATTATTACCTCTCGTTAAATTTAAGATAAAAGATTAACATTAAAATTACCCATGGCAAATATAAATAAAGATTAAAATTGTCACTAAACTTAAGAATTATTTAATAGATTATAGTAAAAAGATTACTTTATTTTACCTAGTTGTTTTTGACGAGAAATAATAATTAATCCACTTATTACTATCATTACAGCACCAATGTAAGTATTTGTTTTTGGGATTTCATTGAAAAAGAAATATCCGTATAAAATACCCCATATAATAACCGAGTATCTAAAAGTTGAAGTCACAGAAACTAGTGCAACTTTAATTGTTGCTATTGAAAATATATAACCAAGTGAGAGAAAAAAAGAAGAAACAAATAAAATTAAATAGTCTTTAACACTAAAATAATAAAATTTATAAATACTTAAAAATCCAAAAAAAATTGTAACAACAAGACAAGTTATAAAAGCAATTTGTAAACTATGAAAATTACCTTTAATATTTTTAGTGTACATATCTCTAAATGATAAAAGAATTGCGGAAAGTAATGGAAATATAAAGTAAAAACCAAACTCTAATTTTGTAGGATTGATAACTACTACAACTCCAATAAATCCAAAAATTACAGCAGTCCATCTTCTCCAACGTACTTTTTCATTTAAAAATAATGCACCAAATGTAGTTAAAAAAATTGGTGCTAAACTCAAAAGGACATAAACCATCCCAAAAGGAAGCATTGCAACACCAACAAAAAAACAAATTGCTGCAAAAGATTCAAATAATCCCCTAATTGATAATTGACGAGAAGAAAAAATAACTTTGAAGTTTAATAAGTTTTTAAAATATAAGAATATTCCAATAAAGAATAATGCAAATAATCCTCTAATAAAAATTACTTGGTTCAAGACGTAAATTTCATCAAAATTTTGATAGATAAATTTGACCATTGCATCATTGGTTGCAAAAGAAAATTGGCAAAGGATCATGTACAGAATGCCTAATAATTCATTATTAATAATGGGTTTTTTCATTGATGTTAAAAAAATTAAATAAAGATTATTAACCAGTATGCAGCTAATCCAGAAAAAATAGTAGCCAAAATATTTCTGCTTAATACACCAATAATGACAGCAATAATTGAAGCATAAATTTTTGGATTGTTTTCAAAATCAATTAATCCATTACTGTCTAAAAAAATTCCAGGAAAAATTATAGCAGGAAAAACTGCTGAAGGTACATAACTTAATATTTTTTTAACAAATGGATTCATCTTACTCGTATCAAAATAAGTTAAAGATAAAAATTTTGTTAAAAAATTTAAAATTCCTGAAATAACTATTCCATACCAAATCATATTGAATTTTCTTTTTTTAATTTTATTAATATAAAAGCTAAAGCCAGAGCAATGAAACTAGATAAAATTATGTAAGATTTAAGTGGTGCTTGATATAAAATTATTGACAACACACCAGATGTAAAAATTACAATTAAATGATCAAATTTTCTAAAATATCCAACTAATAATGAAATAAAAGTTAAAGGAATTGTATAAGCTAAGCCTAATTCTTCTGGTACAATTGATCCAAGAAAAATACCAATTATTGTAAAAATTTGCCAAACAAACCAAAGTATAAACCCTGAGCCCAATAAATAAAAATGCTTGAGGTTTTCATTTTTATTTTTCTCAAAATATATATTTGATACAGCATATGCTTGGTCTGTTAATAAATAAGACAATAATAGTTTCCAACCAATAGTTAGTTTATTTAAATATTCACTTAGGCTTGCGCCATATAATAGATGTCTTGAATTTACAACGAATGTTGAAGATATTGTTATTATTGAAGATGCTCCTCCAGAAAATAATTGCAAAAATACAATTTGTGAAGCACCACCAAAAATTATTAAAGAAGTTGCATAAGTCTCTAATGGAGTAAATCCAAGTTCGATACCAATTGCACCAACTATAACTCCAAAGGGTACCACTGGAATTAACAAGGGCAATACATCTACTATACCTTTAAAAAATAAATTAATTTTTTTACTCATTAAAAAGCTTGTTAGTCGAAACAAACAATATGATCAATATGAATAGGTCTTTTTATTCCAAATTTTTCATCAACTTCATGCTGATGTACATGGTGAGAATGAACAAAAACAGGTATCAATAAATTACTTTGTGTTTTAAGGGTATAAATAAAGTTCGTTCCTCTAAACTTTCTATCCACTACCTCTAGCTTCAAATTACTTTTATCATCATGTTCTAAATCCTCTGGCTGCAACAATAATTTAACATTAGATCCTTTGGGATAGTGTTTAACAAAATCTCCTTCTATTAATCCAAGATCATTGTTTTCAAGAGATTTTTCATCTACGACTTTTGCAGGAATTAATATTCCTCTATTTAAAAAATTTACAACTTCTACTGAATTTGGAAAATGATAAACATTATAAGGATCATCATATTGTTTAAGTTGACCGTCTAAAATTATTCCACATTTATTACCAAGATAAAAAGCTTCATATGAGTCGTGGGTAACTATAATTGTTGTGATTTTATATTCTTTCAGTAATTGTTTTAGTTTTACTTGGATTTCCTCTTTAAAACTTTGATCAATATTAGAAAGGGGCTCGTCTAAAAGAAGCAAGTCTGGCATAGATAATAATGATCTTGCAAGTGCTGCCCTTTGAGCTTCACCTGAACTAATTTGATGAGGAAATTTATTTTGAATATGTTCTAAATGTAAGAATTCAATAATTTCATTAAATTTAAGTTTTTTATTTTTTCGCTTATTCCGTTCAGCTCCAAACTTTATATTATCAATAACATTATAATGAGGAAATAAAGAATTATCCTGAAAGGATAATGCTATATTTCTATTCTCTGGCTCAACATGTAAATTTTCAGAGGAAATAACTTTGCCATTTAAATTAATTGATCCAGATTTTATTTTTTCTAGCCCAGCTATGGTTCTTAAAATTGTGGTCTTTCCAATACCAGATGGGCCAAGTAAACAAACTACGTCACCTTCATTTTCTATTTTTAAAGATACATTATTAACTTTATTTTTTTTACTAGCTGTAAAAGTAACATTGTTAATTTCGAAAAAATTATTCATCAATTATCCTTTAATATATATCTTGAAGTTAATAAGATAAAAATACTTGATATTAATATCAAAAATATTGCAGGGGCTGCAGCTGCTTCTAGTAAATCTTGTGAGGCATATACATACGCCTTTGTAGCGAAAGTATCAAAATTAAATGGTCTCATAATTAAAGTAATAGGTAATTCCTTAACAATTTCTATTGAAAGAAGAATTACAACTAAAAAAATTGAATTTTTTAAAAAAGGCAAGTGAATATCTTTAAAAGTTTTAACTTTGGAATAGCCTAATAAATAAGCACTTTCATCTATTGAATAATTTATTTTTAGATAACCTGATTTTATTCCATTATTGGCGAGAGAATAAAAACGTACAAAATAAACTAACACTAATCCAAAAATTGAACCTATGAATAATGATTTGATATTTAAATCTATAAATAAATTTTGATCTAAAAATGATATGAATGAAATATAGGCAACAGCTAAAATAATTCCAGGCATTGCATACCCACAAATAGAAAATGTTGTAAGGTATTGAAGAAATTTACTTTTGGTTATTCGATTACCATAGTTAGAAATAAAACTTAAAAAAATTAATAACAAGCAAGATAAAAAAACTAATAATAAAGTGTTAGTAATTAATTGAATTAAATTAAGATCTAACAAGTGATTTGGAAACAAATAAGTCCAGTAAGCCATCTGTGAAACTGGAAAAATGAAACTTACAAAAAAAACCAAAAAACATGTGCTTGAAGCTAATAAGGCTTTGTTCCCTCTTAGCAAAATTTTTTGTTTAGATTGTATTCCACTTTTGGATGGTGAGTGATATTGAGCTTTCTGTCTTGAAATATTTTCCAATATGAAAAGAACAAAAATAAAAATTAATAAATAAAATGACAATTGGTTAGCTAAAGTTAAGTCATCATACGTTATCCATGCATTATAAATTCCTGTAGTTAAAGTTGAGACACCAAAAAATGAAACTGAGCCAAAATCTGACAATGTTTCCATAGCAACAAGAGATAACCCAGCTATTATTGATGGTCTAGCAGCTGGCAATATGATTTTCATAAATGTTTTTTTCTTTGAAAAACCAAGATTTTTACCAAGATCAATAAGATTTTGGGATTGGTAATGAAATGATGCCCTGGTCAAAACATACACATACCCAAAGATTGAAAATGAAATAGCAATAGTTGCTCCAACCATCCCATCTAATTTTGGAATATACATATTGTACTCACCCTCTCCAAATATTGATTTCAGGATAGAATATAAAGTTCCATAATTTTCAAAAAAAGCAGTCAATGAATATGAATAAATATAAGCTGGTACCGCAAAAGATAAGATTAATCCCCATTTAAAAAATTTTGCACCCGGAAAATCATAAAAGGATATCAGATATGCACATCCTATTCCAATTATTGAAGTGATTATTATAACACCAATTAATAAAACAAAAGAATTTACAATGTAGTCTAACAGAAATGTTTCTTTTAAGATTAAGCTATATTCACTAGTTAGCTCAAAAAAACTGCTAAAAATAATTATTATTGGAACAGCAACAACTATTGAAATTAAAAGAGAGCTAAAATACCAAATATTTAATCTATGTATCATTTAGAATATAATTTTACTTCCAACCAGCTCTAAGCATAAGTTCAAGCGCTACAGCTTGAAACCTAGCATAATCTTCAACTGGTGTTGAAAGATCTTGCTTGAAAGATCCCATACTTTTAATTATTTCACTAGGTTCAACATTCTCAATTATAGGATATTCAAAAGTATTTTTGACTATATGGGATTGAGCTTCCTCAGTTAAAAGAAATTCTAAAAGTTTTAATGCATTTTCAGGATTTGGTGCATATTTTAAAATACCACCTCCACTGATATTCATATGAGTTCCTCTATCAGACTGATTAGGGAAATATGGTGCAACTTTTTTTGCTGCTTGCTGTTGTTCTAAGCCTTTTTGACCAGACAACATGAGTGCATAATAATAAGTGTTTGCAATTGCAATATCAGCTTCTCCAGCTGCAACGGCTAGTATTTGGGCACGATCATTTCCTTTGGGATCTCTTGCAAAATTTTTAACAAACTTTTTTACCCACTCATCTGTATTCTCTTTACCATTATTGCTAATAATAGATGCAATCCATGATTGGTTATAAATATTATTAGATTGACGAACTGTTATTTTATTATTCCATTTAGGATCAGATAAATCCTCATACCTCAAATTCTTAATTATCTCTTTATCAATTCTATCTTTTGAATAAAAAATTATTCTTGCTCTTTTTGTAATTCCTGTCCAGTTGTCACTTCTTAAACTTTTTGGAACTATTGATTTTATTTTAGGTGAGATAGAATTTTGAAACATGCCTTTTTGATCAAATAAACCTAATCTTCCAGCGTCTGCAGTAATATAAAGATCTGCTTTTGAGTCAGATCCTTCCTCAATAATTCTTTTTTGTAGAGCTGCATCATTTCCAGAAACAACATTAACTTTTATGCCACTAATTGATGTAAATTTTTCGTATAACTGAATATCAGAAGAGTAATGTCTTGAGCTAAATACATTTACTTCATTAGCTTTAGGTGCTGTTGTTAAAAAATTTAATAAGATTAAGATTATTAAAAAAAACTTCACCTATTTATCACCTATTGTTAGTAAATTATTTTGATATTTCTCTAATTGAGAATGATTATCATTCGCATTTTACTAACTATTTGTCAATATAAATAGAGATTTATTTCCAATCACCAATTTTACTGAAAAGGAAATTTCTAAAAGCTTGAACTCTAGCTGTATTTTTTAATGACTGAGGATATACAAAATGAGCTTCTGTTATCGGTCCCTCAGATTTAGGTAATACTTTAATTACATTGTTTGAGTTTGTGACTAAATATTCTGGTAAAGCCGCTAGACCCACACCTGATTCTACAGCCAATAGTAAACCCATGACACTGTTTACTTTCATAATTGATTTTCTTTTTTTACCATCATGCATTCCAAGCTTCAATGCCCAATCAGGATTATAAACTGGGGATGGCGCTCCTTTTCCAAATGAAATAAATTTATGTTTATTTAAATCAGTTATTGTTTTCGGCATTCCATATTTTTCAAGATATCGATTAGATCCATATATATAGTATTTGATATCAACTAATTTTTTTTGAATATAATTTAATTGTTTTGGTCTTCTCATAAAAATGCCTATATCTGCCTGTCTTGTACTAAGATCTAGTTCTTTATCGTCAAATACTAATTCAATTTCTATTTCAGGATTAAGCCTCATAAACTCTTCAATTCTTGGTGTTAACCAGTGCGTTCCAAAACTTCTGACTGTTGTAATTGTCAACTTTCCTGTTGGTTTATTTTTTTGATCCCCTAATGATGATTCAACTTCTTTTAATTTACTGATAACTTCATGAGCAGTCTTAAAAACATATTCACCATTTTCAGTTAATGTTAGACCTCTTGCATGACGCTCGAATAACTGAACTTTAAGATCTTGCTCTAATGATTGAATTTGTCTACTAATTGCTGACTGACTTAAGTTTAGATTTATTGTGGCATTAGTAAAACTTCCAGCTTCTGCTACAGCATGAAAAATTTTTAATTTATCCCAATCCATTATTTATTTACATCAACTATATATCTGCCTGATGTTTCTCCTTTTAACATTTTTGAATAAGTTTCAATCAGTTCTTCTAGTCCAATAGTCTTGATTGATTTTTCTAAAAGTTCAAAATTAATAATTTTTGAAACTTCATTCCACACAAATTCTCTTCTTTTTATAGAAGCAGTAACTGAATTTATTCCCCACAGTTTAACCCCTCGAATAATGAATGGCATAACAGTTGTGTTAAGTTTTATGTCTGCTGCATTTCCACATGCTGCTACAATACCATTATCTTTTGTCTGAGCTAAAGCATTGGCTAAAATTTTTCCACCAACAGTATCAACCACACCATCCCATAGACCTTTATCTAGTGGTCGAGGATCTTTATCTAATTCTTCTTTATTTATAACAGTTTTTGCACCAATCGTTTTTAGATACTCCTCATTACTTTTTTTTCCAGTTACTGCTGTAACGTTGTAACCAAACTTTGCCAAAATCATAACCGCAATACTTCCCACTCCACCAGAGGCACCAGTAACAAGAACATCATTTACTTTTTCACCTAACAAAAGTTCTTCTCTTGCTTTAATTGCAAAAGCACATAATAAAGCTGTTAATCCAGCTGTGCCCATAATCATTGATTGTTTAGCAGTTAAATCCTTGGGTCTCTTTACTAGAAAATCTGAATTAACTTTTGCAAATTGAGAATATCCACCATAGAAAATTTCACCAACTCTCCAGCCAGTTAATATAACGTCATCATCTTTTTTAAATTTGTCACTTTCGCTATCCACAACTGTTCCTGAAAAATCTATTCCAGGTATATGGGGATACTCTTTAACAAGTCTTGCACCATTATTTAAGATAAGTGCATCCTTATAGTTTAAGCAAGAATAATCAACTTTAACTAAAACATCACCATGTTTTAAAAATGATTGATCAATAGATTTAATTTCTCGCTTTAACCCCTCACCTTCTTGATCGATGATTAATGCTTTAAATTGAGTAGACACTTTATTTGCTGATAAATCTTAAATATCTATTTTGAATCGAAAGATCTTCCTTAAATTGACCTAAAAAATAATTTGTAACTGTTGTGGCATTTTCTTTTTTAATACCTCTCATTGTCATGCATTGATGAGCTGCATCAATAGTAACCGCAACACCTTTAGCATCTAAAGCTGACATCAAAGATTGTGCAATTTGCATTGTTAATCTTTCTTGTGTTTGCAACCGTTTTGAAAAAACCTCAACCACTCTTGCAAGTTTACTTAAACCAACTACTCTTTCTTTTGGAATATAAGCAACATGTGCAGTACCAACAATTGGTGCCATATGGTGTTCACAATGACTTGTTACTGAAATATTTTTTTCAACAACCATATCGTCATATCCCTCAACATCACCAAATGTTTTTTCTAGAATTTTATTTGCATCTTCACTATAGCCAGCAAAGTATTCTTTAAATGCTTTTGTTACTCTTTTTGGAGTTTCTAACAATCCTTCTCTTGATGGATCTTCACCCATCCAAGTTAAGATTGTTCTAAAGGCTTCTTCAGCTTCTTGATCTGAAACCTTTTTTGTATCTTGGCTATCTGTTTCTTTAACTAATTTCATTGAGCGTTTTTATACCTATAAAATCTCATTTTTAAAATATTTAATATATCTCTATATATGCTACATAATCACATTGTATGTTCAAAAAAAGAGAAAATGTTGTCGAAATAGAAGAAGGTAATCTTCTTTCACCAAAATTTGATAATGATGGACTTATTCCAGTTATTACAATGTGTTCGAAGACAAAAGATATTCTAATGCACGGTTATATGAATGTTGAAGCTTTTAAAAAAACTATTGAAACGAAAGAAGCTCACTACTTTAGTAGATCTAGAAAAGCTATTTGGCATAAGGGAAAAACAAGTGGATTTACCCAAAAAGTTACAGAAATTAGAATTGATGATGATCAAGACTCTGTTTGGCTTACAGTCGATATAGGAGATGGAGCAAGCTGTCATGTTGGTTATAGATCGTGTTTTTATAGGTCTATTCCGTTAGGGCCAATTGATAATGGTAGAAAAATTGAAATGAAATTTTTAGAAACAGAAAAAAAATTTGATCCTGAAGAAGTATATAAAGGACAACCCAATCCAACAAAAATTTAAATGAGTGACAAACAAAAAAATGTTCTAGGACAAGATCTAGAACAATGTTCACTTGATCCGTTAACTGGTTGGTATCGAGATGGATGTTGTAATACAGATGAAAATGACCATGGAGTGCATACTGTTTGTGCAAAAGTTACTGATGAATTCTTAGAATGGTGTAAAGAAGCTGGGAACGATCTAATTACTCCTCACCCTGAATTTGGCTTTCCTGGTTTAAAAAATGGAGATGGTTGGTGTGTATGCGCAAGTTGGTATGCAAAAGCAGTAGAGGCAGGTAAAGGATGTCCTATATATTTAAAAAGCACTCATCAAAATACATTAAAAATTTTACCTATCGAAATTTTAAAAAAATTTGCAATAGATCTTTCTTAAGTCATTTAAATGAATGATGAAATTATATCTGTAGTATATCTAATTTTAATTCTTGTTCTAATCTTACCTGGATTTCTTTATGCAAATAAAAATAGAAAAACATTTTTTAATAATCTTTTTATTTGGGCTATTATAATTGGTATAATTGTAATTTTAATAAAATTTTTAACTAACTAATTACATATTACCATATTTTGGACCACCTCCACCTTCAGGTGTAACCCAAGTAATATTTTGTGATGGTTCTTTGATATCACAAGTTTTGCAATGAATACAATTTTGAGAGTTTATAACAAACTTATTTTTACCATTTTCGTTTTGAACTTCATAAACTCCAGCTGGACAATATCTTTGCGCAGGTTCATCAAACTTTTCTAAGGTATATTTAATTGGTAATTCAGGATCTTTTAATTTTAGATGAACTGGTTGATTATCAGCATGATTTGTCCCCGTTAGATAAACAGAACTTGTTTTGTCAAAAGTAATAACATTATCTGGTTTTGGATAATCTATTTTTGGCATTTCACTAGCTGGTTTTAAAGTTTCATGATCTGCATGTTTATGTTTTAATGTGAAAGGTAATTTACCTTTGAACAATAATTGATCTATTCCAGTAAAAATTATTCCAAGAATTAAACCCCAACTAAAACTTGGCTTAACATTTCTTGCCCTAAACAATTCATCATAAAGCCAACTTTTTTTGAATTTATCTTCAAAAATAGAAAGATTTTTATTTTCTTTTAAATGTTCAACAATGGTCTCTGCAGCTATTATTCCACTTTTCATTGCAGTGTGAGACCCTTTTATTTTAGGCATATTTAAAGTGCCTGCATCACAACCTATAAGTAAAGCTCCAGGCATAAACATTTGAGGCAAACTTTGAAATCCACCTTCGATTAAAGCACGAGCTCCATATGAAATTCTTTTACCACCTTCTATAACTTTTCTAATTGCTGGATGAGTTTTGAACCTTTGAAACTCATCAAATGGTGACAAATGAGGGTTTTTGTAATCTAGACCAATAACATAACCTAAAAATACCTGCTTGTTTTCAGCGTGATACATGAAGCTTCCGCCATAAGTATTATTATCTAATGGCCAACCTGCAGTATGCATCACCAAGCCCTCTTCATGATTTTTTTCATCTATTTCCCAAATTTCTTTAAATCCAATTCCATATTGCTGAGGATCTTTACCTTTATTCAATTCAAATTTTTGAATTAGCTGTTTTCCAAGATGTCCTCTACATCCTTCTGCAAAAACTGTAACTTTTCCAAGTAAATCAATACCAGGTTCGTAACTGTCTTTTTTATTTCCCTCTTTATCAATACCCATATCTTGAGTGGCTACACCTTTAACTGATCCATCTTCATTATATAAAATTTCATTAGCCGGAAAGCCTGGAAAGATTTCAACACCCAATGCTTCTGCTTGCTCAGCTAACCATCTACATAAATTTGCTAAACTAATAATATAATTTTTATGGTTTTGTTGTACTGAGGGTAACAGCCATGTGGGCCAACTTAATGATTTTGATTTACTTAAAAATAAAAATTTTTCTTTACTAACTTTTGTTTTAATAGGTGCATTCAGTTCTCTCCAATTTGGAAGTAATTCATCTAATGCACGAGTTTCAAAAACATTTCCACTTAATATATGGGCACCAATCTCAGATGCTTTCTCTAATAAACAAATGTTTAAATTAGAGTCTAGCTGTTTTAATTTTATAGCTGTTGTTAATCCTGAAGGTCCACCTCCAACAATTACTACATCATATTCCATCGACTCCCTAGTCATATGGCATTTTTATCTTTCAGGATTATTTTTGTATAGTGTTTAATTTGTTCAGTTCGGCTAAAAATTGAGGAAGAGCTTCAAATAAATCTGCCTCCAATCCGTAATCTGCAACACTAAAAATAGGTGCTTCGCCATCTTTATTTATAGCTACAATTACTTTACTTTCTTTCATGCCTGCTAAATGTTGAATAGCGCCCGAAATACCAACTGCAATATATAAATCTGGAACTACAACTTTCCCTGTTTGACCAACCTGATGATCATTAGAAATATATCCAGCATCAACTGCGGCTCTTGAGGCTCCAATGGCTGCACCTAATTTATCTGCAACTTCAGTAATTAATTTAAAATTATCACCACTTTGCATGCCTCTTCCTCCTGAAACAACTATTCTTGCTGTACCTAGTTCAGGTCTATCCGATTTAACTTCTTCTCTTTTAATAAATTTAGTTTGAACAAACTCTTCTAGCCCATCAACTTTTTCTATCGGTGCTGAACCACCAGTGCTTTCACACGGATCAAATGAGGTTGGTCTTATCGTAACACATTTTTTTGTGTCATTACTTTTAACTGTTGCAAAAGCATTTCCAGCATAAATAGGTCTAATAAATGTATCATTTGAAATTACTTTTGTAATATCACTGACTTGTGATGTATCTAATAAAGCAGCAATTCTTGGCATCAAATTTTTACCAAAAGTATTAGCAGAGCTAACTATGTGCGTATAATTTTCTGCAAGCTTTACAATAATTGGGGCAAAATTTTCTGCTGTAAAATTTTCATAATGGGGTGCTTCAACACTAATAACTTTTTTAACTGAAGGCAAAGCAGATAAAGCCTTTGCTGCTTGTTCAGAATTATGACCAATGATTACAGCATGCACATCTTGATCAATTTGAGATGCAGCAGTAACCGCATTTAGAGTAAATGGTCTTAATTCTTTATTATTATGTTCTGCAATTAATAAAACTGACATTATATTACCTTTGCTTCATTTTTAAGTTTTTGAACAAGTTCTGCAACATTAGCAACTTTAATTCCTGCCTTTCTTTTAGGAGGTTCTTCAACTTTAATTTGTTCAACTCTAGGAGATATATCTACCCCAAGATCTGAGGCGTTTAGTTGATCCACAGGTTTTTTCTTTGCTTTCATTATATTAGGTAATGATGCATATCTTGGCTCATTTAATCTTAAGTCGCATGTTACGATTGCCGGAATATTTACTTCAATTGTTTCAAGACCTTCATCAATTTCTCTGACTATTTCTAATTTTCCATCCTTGACATCAATTTTTGATGCAAAAGTTGCCTGGGGCCAATTTAATAATGCACTTAACATTTGACCTGTTTGATTGCAGTCATCATCAATTGCTTGTTTGCCCATAAAAACTAAATCTGGTTTTTCTTTTTCAACAACTTTTTGTAATAATTTTGAAACAGCCAAAGGTTCTAAAGTACCATCAGCTTTTACATGAATTCCTCGATCAGCTCCTACAGCTAAAGCTTTTCTAACTGTTTCTTGTGCTTTTTCTTCACCAATTGTTACCGCAACAACTTCTGTTGCTTTTCCAGCTTCTTTAATTTTTACAGCCTCTTCAACAGCATTATCATCAGGTGGGTTAGTTGACATTTTAACGTTGTCGGTCACAACACCGGTACCATCTTCTTTAACTCTAATTTGAACGTTGTAATCAATTACTCTTTTTACTGCGACCAATATTTTCATTAAGCTCTCAATAGTTTATTTTCTGCATCATAAGGACTTTCATCCAAAACAGTTGCATCGTACATTTTTCCTAATATATCAACCTTTAATTTTTCACCAACATTTGCCATTTCAGGCTTAACCATTGCAAGTGCAATTGATTTGTCTAATCTAAAACCATACTCACCACCTGTAGCTCTTCCTATTACCTCGTCATCTTTATAAATAGGGTTATTTCCAAGTACATCAGCATCTTCTGTATTGTGAACTTCCAAAGTTACTAATTTATTTAAAAACCCTTTTTCTCTCCATTTATTAAGTGCCTCTAAACCAATAAAATTACCTTTGTTTGGATGAATAAATCTATCTAATCCTGATTCATAAGGTGAATATTCAATAGACATTTCGGTACCAACTAATTTATAAGATTTTTCTAACCTTAAACTATTCATTGCTCGGATACCAAAAGGTTTAATACCTAAATCTTTTCCAGCTTCCATCAATTTATCAAAAATATGATTTTGATATTCAATTGGGTGATGTAATTCCCAACCTAATTCTCCAACAAAATTAACTCTCATCGCATTAACTGGAGCGTACCCAATATCTACATTCTTAGCCGTTAGCCATTTAAAATTTTCATTAGAAAAATCATCAGTTGAAACTTTTTCCATTAGTTGTCTTGCTTTAGGTCCTGCAACAACTAGAACACCTGTGCTATTTGTAAGGTCTTGAAAAGTAACAGACCCATCTGTTGGCATCCATTTTTGAATCCAGTCATGATCTAAACGTAAGTTTGATCCAGCAGAAACAAGGTAGTAACTATTTTCTGCTTCTTTCATTATTGTAAACTCTGAGTGCACTCCACCTTTCGTATTAAGCGCATGGCATAAATTTATTCTTCCAATTTTTTTTGGGAGCTTATTTGCAACTAAGAAATCTAAAAACTCTTCAGCTTTAGGACCTTTAATTCTGCATTTTGCAAATGCAGTCATATCTAAAAGACCAACATTTTCTTTTACATTTTGACATTCTTTTTTGATTGCATCAAACCATTTTGATCTTCTAAATGACCAATCATCTTTTTGTTCCATTCCATCTGTTGCAAAAAAGTTCGGTCTTTCCCAGCCAAATTTTTGTCCAAATACCGCACCTAAATCTCTCATTCTTTCATAACAAGGTGAAGTTCTTAATGGTCTTGCAGCTGGTCTTTCTTCGTCTGGATAATGAGTGATAAATACATGGCTGTAAGCTTCTTCATTTTTAGCTTTAAGGTATGACTTAGAGCAATAATCTCCATATCTTCTGGGCTCAACACCTAACATGTCTATAGTTGGTTCCCCATCTACAATCCATTCTGCTAACTGCCAACCTGCCCCACCCGCTGCAGTAATTCCAAAACTATGTCCTTCATTTATCCAAAAGTTTTTAAGTCCCCATGCAGGACCAACAATTGGATTGCCATCTGGTGTATAACAAATTGCACCATTATAAACTTTCTTAACTCCAACTTCACCAAACGCAGGTACACGATGTATTGCTCCTTCAATGTGTGGAGCAAGTCTATCTAAATCTTCTTGAAATAATTCGTACTCAGAATCTTTTGATGGTCCATTTACATAACATGCTGGAGCTCCATCTTCGTATGGACCTAATATTAATCCACCAGCTTCTTCTCTCATGTACCATCTGCTATCACTATCTCTTAAAACTCCCATTTCAGGTAAACCATCTTTTTTTCTTTTTTGAATTTCAGGATGAGGCTCTGTTACAATGTATTGATGCTCTACAGGAATAACAGGAATATCTAAACCAACCATTTTACCAGTTTGTCTTGCAAAATTTCCTGAACAAGAAATAATATGCTCACATTCAATTGAACCTTTATCAGTTTCAACAACCCAACCATCTTTATTTTGTTTCATCGCAAGCACTGTTGTATTTCTATAAATCTCAGCACCCATATTTCTTGCACCTGTTGCAAGTGCTTGTGTTAAATCTGCTGGTTGTATATAGCCATCTTCTGGATGTTGAATTGCTCCAACTAAATCATCTGTATGACATAGTGGCCAAATTTCTTTTACTTGCTGAGGTGTTAAAAATTTAACGTCAACTCCAATAGTTTTTGCAACGCCTGCATACTGATGATATTCATCCATTCTATCTTTGGTACTTGCTAATCGAATATTGGAAACAACACTAAAGCCGACGTTCTTTCCTGTTTCTTCCTCTAATTTTTTGTAAAGGTTGACTGCATACTTATGAAGTTGACCAACTGAATAACTCATATTGAATAAAGGGAGTAATCCAGCTGCATGCCAAGTTGAGCCTGAAGTTAATTCTTTTCTTTCAACAAGAACAACGTCTGACCAACCTTTTTTAGCTAAATGATATAAAGCGCTTACACCAACAACTCCACCACCAACAACAACAACTTTAGCTTTTGATTTCATTCGAAGATTCCTACTAAATTTTTATCTACTCGGAAACAAAATTGTATCTGTTGATAACATTCTAAACTGAGGAGCCAAGTGACACTGGCGAGGACACTCCTGTGGTCAACCAACAATCTTTCAAAGGACCAGATTTTTCATACTTTTCAACTTGCCAATTGAACTTATGATAAGTCTTGCTTTGATCAAGCACTGTTACTTCAAACTGAGCCCAATTGTCGCCAGATTGAACAAGGGTGATGGTATGCTCAATATGATTTAACAACATTTTATAACCCTCTCCTTGGATCATTAAAGTAAATCTATCTAAAGGACCTGTAATTTTTTTATTATTGGGATGGGCAAAGTTCCAAGTTTGTTCGATCCCTGAGTTTTTATAAATCTTATCGTTATTTTTAAGTGCTAATAATTGAATTTGCACTACATCAAATGCTTCATAGTTTGTGTTTGGTAAAATTAAGTCTGCTTTTGCAATTGAAATATTAAAGAGTAATAAAAAAACTATCTTAAAGGTTGCGAGCTGTTTCCCTAACATCTTCAAGGAATTCTTTTCTTTTTTCATTACTTACAAATGGTACTGCAAAATATCTTCTGTAGATAATATTATAAATACCGCACATATGAAAAACTCCTCTTTTTAATCTTCTAATTGGTAGGTTTAAAAAAAAGGTAGTAATCGCAAGCCTTGGTGAACCATAGGTACAAAAAATAATTGCTTTTTTATCCCTTAAATTACCAATTGGATAACCATAATTACCCCAGAGTTTTTTAAATCTGTAAGCCCAAGGTGGAGCCAAAACTTTATCTATCCAACCTTCAACAATCGCTGGCATTCTAAAGTTCCATATTGGTGCAACCAAAACTATCGTATCTGATTGTTCTATTCTTTTTCTGTGGTCTAAAACAACTTCATCTGGACTCTCGCCAGCAAAAACTGGATCAAATTTCTCTTTATATAGATCTACAACATCAACTTTATTACCCTTTAACTCGGCCTCTTTGATAAATTCATTTTTTATGGCCGAATTAAAAGAATTATCATTGTAGTGACCGTAAATTAAAAAGATTTTTTTCATAATGGCTTAATATCTAAAAATTAAAAAAAAACTATAATTATATTATTCAGAAGTTTTGTATTTACTATTGTTAATTATAAACACAAATATAATTGGTAGAATTAAAGTTATAAGTGTAACAATAATTAAGAGAATACCAAGCTCTGAATAATCTGCATTAGTTTGAATTTCTCCAGAAACCTTGTCTTTAACCTCTCTTGTTACTTCAAAAATTTGATTTAAATATTTTGTTCCAAGCGCACTTGCGGATAATGCAAGATTTGTGAAAGATGCAAATACTGCAAAAAAAGTTGCTTTAAGATGAGATGGGGCATTTTTAGCTATCCAGGCTAGCAATGGTATCATTGATATTTGGCCTAGAGGAGATTCAAGAGCTGTGTTAATAATCGCAATAAATTTTGCATCAACAACTCCTCCAGTAATAGAAGAAGTCCAATTATGAAATCCGTAATACATTCCAATGCTTGGTAGGAATAAAATTGCACCTGCTATACTTAATACGACAATAATTTTGGCTATAGTATTTTTGGCCATAAATGGTCTCAATAGAACTATCCCAAATAACGTTAAAACAGATGCTAGTAATGACAAAATAGAGAAAAATTGTTCATTAAAATTTAGAACATCTATCTCAAACCAAGTTAATCCAGGTCCAGGTCCAGGCATCGCTCTGAAAATAAAAATAATTACCGCTGTCCCAACAATAGTTAATCTTAAATTTTCAGGTAGCTCCTTAATCAAATTAAACATTAAAAATAAAATGATAATTACAGACCCAGTAAAAACAATTTCTTGTGCATAGGGTATTTTAAAAGACCCAACAGATAATGAAAAAATTACAAATATTAAACTTCCACCTAAGATCCACCAGTTAACTTTTGGTCTTTCATCTCCTCTTTCGTCCCTAAATTTTAAGCCCTGTATTTCTAAATTTCTTATTTTTTTATTTCTTAGATAGTTAGATAAAATTACACCAAAAATGGAAATTAAAGGGATTATTAAAGCATAAATATAAATTGAACCATATAATTGAATTTTATCTACTTGATCTAAACTTTCGACATTTCTAAATAAAATTACATTCGCCAATGCAACTAATACTGTTCCCCCTATTATTGCAAACCTACCAAGTGTTTGCATAGTAGTATGCATTATCTTTATTTGATCTTTAGAATATTGCTCTCCTTGATCATCAATCAATGGAACAGCCTCTACCGTCATTGCATCAGCAACCACATCTTGAATTACATAGCCAACTGGAGCTAAAATTACACTTATCACAAACCATGTTTCAATTTTTAAAATTTGAGACATCTCTTTAGTGTGAATGATAAGTCCATACATTATCAATAAGCTTAGGGCTATTAAGGATGCACCTAAATAAACCATGTAATTTTTTTTATTCCAAATAAGATCAACAAGATGTCCAAGAGGCATTTTTAATGCCCATGGAATACCAGCCCAAAATCCCAAACCTGCAAGAAAAGCTGCTGATAGATTTAAATAATCTTTTACAAAAAATGTTCCAACAATTCCTGTTAACCCTGAAATTCCTGCTGCAACATAAACCATTAATGGAGGAAGATAGGTCCATTTAAACTGACGACCTAAATCTAAGAAAGTATTATCAAAAAATTGATAAATTTTTTTCATAATGGATTTTACAACAAATTATAGAAAATATAAATTTTTCTGGATTAAATAGATTTTAGAGTTTTTACTAAATAAAAACCCACAAACATAGAAATAACAAATGTAACTGAGTAAATATTTAAAAGTGCAATTGAAGAAATTGCAGGTCCTGGACACAATCCTCCTAAACCCCAACCTGCTCCAAATAAGGCTGAGCCAATCACCAACTTATTATCTATTACTTTATTATTTGAATAATTAAATTTTTCAGCAAAAATTGGTTTCTCTTTTTTTTTTATTAAATGAAACATAGGTGAAGAAACAACTAATGCACCAATCATTACAAACATTAATGATGGATCCCAATTACCAAATAAATCTAAAAATCCTAAAACCTTAGCTGGATTAATCATTTCTGATATTGTTAAACCTAAACCAAAAACAATTCCTGAAACTAATGAAGCTATTCTATTCATATTAAGTTATTAATTAAAACTGTTATAATTCCAACTGCCATAAACGAAACAGTTGCTATTATTGATCTTAAAGAAAATCTTCCAATACCACTAATTCCATGACCACTAGTGCATCCACCACTTATTCTTGTTCCAACACCAACTAACAAGCCAGCAAAAATCATTACAATATAAGAATTTGAGATAGTTATATTTACTGATTGATTTGAAAAAAAAGAATAAATAATTGGACCAATAATTAATCCTATTAAGAATAAAATATTATCAAGCTTATTATCTTTTGAGGTAAGTGCATTACTTGCTATTCCACTTATTCCTACAAGTCTGCCATTGAGTAAAAAAAATATTACAACAGCTAAACCTATAATTAATCCACCTGTAAAGGCAGTAATTGGTGTAAAATTTACAATATTCATTTTTTAATCACTTAATACCGGAAAAGCTTGTCTCATTTTTAAAAAATATTTCTGGTATTCCATTTTTGTACATTTGTTATCTACATATTCAATATCATTTTTCTCAACAAGTTCTTTTGCTTTTTCGTCTCTAATTCCAAGTTGTAACCAAAGAACTTTAGCGCCAATTTTAACTGCGTCTTCTGCAATTGCGTAAACTTCTTTTGAAGGTCTAAAAACATCTACTATTTCAACTTTTTCTTTTATATCTGTTATTTTTTCAAAAACCTCTTCGCCATGAATTTTTTCTCCTTTAGCCCTTGGGTTTACCGGAATTACCTTAAAACCGTATTCCTGCATATATTTCATAACAATTGTTGAGGGTTTTTTTGGATCTTTGCTAACACCAACCATTGCAATAGTTTTATTCTTATCCAAGATTTCTTTAATATCTGGCATCAATTATTTATTTTTCCACTTAGGAGTTCTTTTTTCTAAAAAGGCTGAGATACCTTCTTTAGCATCCATTGCCATCATATTCTTTGTCATCATTTGACTTGTATACGCATATGCTTTTCTAAGTGGCATTTCTAATTGCTTATAAAAAGCTTCCTTGCCAATTTTTATTGTAAGATTTGATTTGGAGGCAATTTTTTTTGCAATTTTTAGAACTGCGTTATTAAGTTTTAATTTTGGATAACAATCATTAATTAACCCAATCTCTTTTGCAAAATTAGCTTTTATTGGTTCACCTGTTAAAAGCATCTGCATCATTGGTTTTCTATTAATTTTACGACTAACTGCAACCATAGGCGTACTACAGAATAATCCAATGTTTACTCCTGGTGTTGCAAATAAAGCATCATTTGTACTGTAAGCTAGATCACAACTCGCAACTAATTGACATCCTGCTGCAAAAGCGGCTCCATGTACTTTGGCAATCACAGGTTTTTTTCCTTCAACTATTTGAAGCATAACCTTAGAACATAGATTAAATAGTTTTTGATATTTAGCTCTATTCTTTAAGCCTCTTACTTCTTTTAAATTGTGACCAGCGCTAAAACCTTTTCCTGCTCCCTCAAGAATAATTACTTTTACTTTTTTATCTTTATCTAATTTTTGAAGTGTTTTGAGAAGATCTGTTAAATTTTTAAATGAAAGAGAATTATAAGTTTTTGGCTCATCAATTGTAACAGTAACAATCCCATTGGATAAATTTTTATTTTTTATGTTCATGAAGATAATGGAAAATTTATTTAAGTTTTCCTTCTTCTCTCATTTTAGCTCTAATTTTTGTAGCAGAAATTTTTTGAGTTTCTTCATCTAAAACTATCTCTTCAATTTTATAACCAACTCCTCTTCCATAGCAAATGTTAGTAATATTTGGAACAAGCATGATTTTAAATTGTCCTTCAAATTCAGGATTTAATCTTTCTTCAATATTTTTTTTAACTGTTTCAAAATCAAATGGATTGTCATCAACACCTTGTACATCTCTTATTTGAATACAAACTTGCCCAGTTTTTTTAATAATTTCTTTAAATAAAGCATAGTGCCCATCATGAAATGGTTGCCATCTTCCAAGCATCTGAGCTGTTGGTTTTCTATTATCCCATTTGTAAGCCATTATTGTATCTCCTTTAGAATTTTAGGTGCCCAATTTTTAGCATCTTGTGTTGTTACATGAAAGTCAAACTTTTCTGGTTTAACAAACATTTTATTTGTATCGTCAAATCTACCTTCTTTAATCGTATCTACCCAAATTATATAATCAGACGGAAATAAAGCTCTTGCCTCAGGTGTGGGACAAATAAAATCAGCAATAACATTGTTTCCTTCTTTTTTTAATTTTAAAGCAAATTCTGCCATTCTTTTGGACTGTCTTTTTCTTCCTTCTTCTGAAAAATCCCAATCATTAGCTTCTTTTCTAACCTCATCTGCATTTAATCTTTTTGCCTCTAACAAAGTTGCTAACTCATTAGCTAAAGTTGTTTTCCCAGAACCTGGTAAACCCATTATTAAAATAATTTTCATTTAGATAAATTACTTGCAACCCATTTATGAAATTGATGAGTTGGAGCATCCATTACAGGAGAGAAGTTTCCACCATTATATACTGGTGAACCTCTACCTTCTTGCATTCCCTCAATTGCACTTATGTCTTCAAGCATTACATCCTTCCAAAATTTAGAATTTTGTTTTCTAAGTTGTTTAAGTTCATCACCATTAGCACTTTCATTGCCAACATAGTACATATTCATATGTTCTTTGGTTTTATTTGTTGCTAGAGGCTCTAACCAAAAAATATAGAAATGATCTATATGCAAACCAATCATTACATTTGGAAATAAAGCCACATATTCTGAGTGTTGCAAATGATCTTTGTCCCAATTTTTAAAAGTGTTAAATTTTTTATCTCCTTCAGTTAAGGATTGATATTTTTTACTTCCCTGACCTGCAAATCGATTAGGCAAACCTTGTATGTGATAATGATCGTTAATATTTGATACCTTATTTAATTCTGGATGAATTGTTGGGAGATGATAGCTTTCACAATAATTTTCTATTGCAAACTTCCAATTGGAATTAACCTCTAAATTAAAATAGCCATAATCATTAGAGTAATTAATTAATTTTTGATCTTCTTTATTAATAAATTTTGACCATCTTTGTTCTAATGGTTGAATATATTCTTCAAAATCAATTTCATTTGAATTGATATTAACAAAAATAATATCCATCCAAACTTTAGATCTAACTTCTTTTAAATTACTTTTAGTCTTATCGAATTTTTCTGATTCGTGAATATTAAGACCACCAACATGAGGTGTTGCAATCAATCTTCCACTAAAGTCATAAGCCCAAGAATGGTATGGACATCTAATGACATTCTTAAGAGCGCAAGCTTGATCTACAAGTTTAAATCCCCTATGGCTGCAAACATTATGAAACACTCTAATTTGATAGTCTCTATCTCTAACTATCAATAATGGAATCCCGAGCAGATTGTATGGTTTTGCATCTCCAGGGTTGGGGATGGAGCTTCCTACCCCAATAACTGTCCATTTATCGCAGAAAATTTTGTCTCTTTCATATTTGAGATAATTTTCATCTGTGTAGCATTGATTAGGCAACCCATTCGCTATCTCAATTGGCTTATCCACATTGGAGAGTGATTTAAAATCTATGATGTCAGTATTGTTTGTAATTTTATTAATTTGATCCACAAAAAAAATTACCACCAAGATAATTTTTGGCAACTAATTTCCACTTTGGGTCTGAGTGAATTTCTTTGACAGAATTTTCAAAAAAGATAATGATCGAAAAAAAATGAATTTTTCTATTGAGATAGGTCCTCACTCAGATATTGAAACCCTGCCAGCATTAAGTGATGTTTATGTTACTATGCTTCCTGGAGGGGATTATAAAGAGACTGCAGATAAAGCTTTAGAACTTGTTAAAAAAGGATTCAACCCAGTCCCACACTTCCCTGCAAGATCAATGAATAATGAACAAGAATTAAAAGATTATGTCAATAAATGTAAAGATGGTGGAGTTAAGCAAGCTTTAATTATTGGGGGTGGCAGAGACCCAGTTGGAAAATTTGATAGCTCTATTCAACTTTTAGAAACAGGTTATTTTGAAAAAATGAAAATAGGGATAGCAGGACATCCTGAAGGAAGTCCAGATATATCCGATACAGATTTAGAAAAAGCTATGATAGATAAAAAGCCTTATGCTGATTATATTGTAACCCAGTGGTTACTTGATCCTCAGCCTATTATAGATTTTATTTCTAAACAAAGCGTGCCAGTACATGTTGGAATTACTGGGCCTTTAAAAATATCTAGCTTAATAAAATTTGCTAATATTGTAGGGGCAAAAAATTCCTTAAACTTTCTTAAATCTAATTTTAGTAAGGCATTAGATTTATTGAAACCTAAAGACCCTAATGATTTAATTGGGAAAGTTAAATCACATACTGATAACTTCCACATTTATACATTCGGCGGCTTGAAGGAAACTAACAAGTGGTTGAAGGAGAACAAATATGTCTAGTGAGTTTAATTACGATAAAATAAGACATGTAACGTCAGTAGATCAGTCTGACAGAAAGGTCCCTTATAATTTAAGACAAAGTGGACCAACTAAAGTAGAATTGCTAATATCAACAAGGGTTAGAAAATCTCCATATTGGCATTTATCAATGAAAGCAGGTTGTTGGAGAGCAACTGTTTACAATCGTATTTATCATCCAAGAGGTTATGTAAAACCTGAAGATGGTGGAGCAATGGTTGAGTATGATGCAATTGTAAACCATGTTACGATGTGGAACGTAGCAGTTGAAAGACAAATTCAAGTTAAAGGTCCTGATGCTGAAAAATTTGTAGACTATGTAATCACAAGAGATGCTACAAAAATTTCTCCTATGAGAGCTCGTTATGTAATTTTATGTAACGCTTATGGTGGAGTTTTAAATGATCCAATTCTACTTAGAATTTCTAAAGATGAATTTTGGTTTAGTTTGTCAGATAGTGACATAGGTTTATATTTACAGGGTGTAAATGCCGATGGAAGATTTGACGTCCATATTGATGAAATAGATGTCAGTCCTGTTCAAATTCAAGGTCCTAAATCTAAAGCATTAATGAAAGATCTATGTGGTGATCAAGTTGATTTTGATAATATGCCATTCTATGGTTTAGCGGCAGCTAAAGTTGGTGGAAGAGATGTTATTATTTCTCAGTCAGGTTTCTCTGGTGAAGCAGGTTATGAAATCTATTTGAGAGACTCAACTTTGTACGCTGAGGATATGTGGAATGCAGTTCTTGAAGCTGGTAAAAAACATAGTTTAATGGTTATAGCTCCAGCTCACCACAGAAGAATTCAAGCCGGAATTCTATCTTGGGGTCAAGATATGGACAACCAACATAATCCTTTCCAATGTAACTTAGGTTATCAAGTTTCATTATCTGGAAAAGGTGAATGGAATAAAAAAGGTGACTATGTAGGAAAAGCAGCACTTGAAAAAATGGGTAAAGAACTAAAAGAAGGTAAAAAACCATATAAACTTCAATTAGTTGGTCTTGAATTAGGCGGTAAACCTATTGAAGAATATGCTCCTGACTTCTGGTTAATTTCTCCAGAGAGTGGTGGTGATCCAGTAGGATTTATTACCTCTCCTTGGTACCATCCAGAAAAAAAACAAAACATTGCAATGGGATATGTGCCATTTGATGGAACACTTAATGCAAATGGTTTTCCAAAAGGTAAGGTTGGAACTAAATACAAAGTTCATTTACCTGATATTTACTCTGAAACACCAGGGACACCTGTTGATGCAGTAGTAGTGGATATTCCATTTAAAGAATCTTTCAACGCAAATACAAGAGAAGTTGTAAAAGGTTAACTTATTATAGGGGGAGTGATATACTCCCCCTAAAATGACTAAAGGTTTTCTAATAGCAGTTTGCATTATTATAGCTATTGCTTTAATACTCTTTCCACTAATTGTTTCTTACAAAGAGCAAAAAAATAAAAAAAAATAATGTTTGGCGAATTCTTAAGTATAGTTTTTAAATCAATTAAATTAGATAAATCACTTTACAGTGATAATAAAAATTTTGGTGAAGCAGCAATTTATTTTGCTGGCTTGATTATGATCTTAGATGGTGTTGCAGGTGCAGTTGCTGCAAATACTGTGATTAAAACAGCAGTTGGGATGTCTGGACTAACCGCAATTTTAACATGGCTTGTTTGGGGTATATTGATTTATGTAATTGGGGTTAAGATTTTTCCAGATAAACAAACTAAAGTTCCTTTTAAAAAAGTGTTAACTGCAGTTGGTTTTGCTCATGCACCAGGATTGATTAGATTTTTTGCAGTAACTCCTGAGTTAATGATACCAATAATATTTCTTACTCAATTTTGGATTTTTGCAGCTTTAATAATCGCTACTAGACAAATTCTTAATTTAAAATCAAATTTTAAATCATTTGGAATTGTTTTTTTGTCTTTCTTAATAATTGCTTTTTTGTCTATATCATTCGTTATGAGCAGAATGAATGTTATGCCTGTAAATAATATCTAAATCGGAAATATTGTTTTTGAAAGTCTGCAGGATTTGCAAACTTTAAAACCTGTAAGAATTAAATTTTGAAAAACACTTTCTTCTTTTTTTTTACACTCATCACAAATCCCATTTAAATCTTTAATAATTTCTTCTTCATTAATTTTTTTTTCAAATTCATCAGTCATTGTCAGTTAACCCAGCACCCGCAGCACCCTCTTTTAAACTGTCAGTTTCTTCAACAAAAGTATCTTCAGAAAGTTTGTACAAACTTTTCCATTCTTGCTCAGAAAAATTATCCTCATTTTCAAGTATGCTAACCACGATATTCTCAGCACTTATAGGACAACTTTGGTTTAAAATATTTGATGAGATATTGACGTTAAGATTTAATAAAAATTCAATTTGATCAAATTTAACATTTATTTTTTTTCCAATTATTTCAGAACTTCTACTCAAAAAAGGTAACATCAATAGAGGAAAAGCAACTTTATTGAATGTGATTACTTTAAACTTTTCAATACTTCTGATTTGATCAAGGAAATTCACTCCAAGTGTTATTGGGCAGAAAGAATTATTTTCAGATATATTTTTTTCATTAATTAGATTTAAATTTTCAAATTTTTGATTTGGCTTTGTTTCGTAATATTGATTTAAGGTCTTTACACCCTGAAAACCAAATAATTCTAAAAGCCTAATACTTTTTCCAATTTCCTCAGATACACCCCAGGAAAATCCAGCTGCCCTACTTGCACGTTTTGAAGTTGTATCAATCTCACTTAATGATTTCATTTGAGTCTTAAGAGTTAT
Organism: Pelagibacteraceae bacterium; assembly: GCA_008638165.1. GTDB lineage: Bacteria > Pseudomonadota > Alphaproteobacteria > Pelagibacterales > Pelagibacteraceae > Pelagibacter. Next base: position 6,515 of record VTPL01000005.1, on the reverse strand, counting down.
AAACCCATTGCTGATCAAAATTTTTAAGATCAATTGGAAGTGGTGCACCCTGGAACATACATATCCTTAACCATTTGTCAGATCTTGGATCAAATTTTAGTGCACCAAAAAAAGAAAGTTTTAATCTTAGCATATCAATAGGAATTACTTCTTCGCCAATTGTATTATCTTGTATTTCTGAATATGGAAATTTTTCAATTATAAACGCTCTTCTAACTACATGTCTTAAATCTGAGTTTTCAATTAAGAATTTATCAATTGTTAAACTATTTTTTGATACAAGTAATACTTCATAAAGCTTTTTGATATCTCTTGCTATCGCAAGTGGTTGTTCTAATTCTGAACCATTTTCTTCAAATCTATCAGCGTATCTTGGCTCTTCTTTATTCTTTGAAATAAACCAAAAATTTTTATTATTTTCTTTTTTTTCAAAGTTAATCTTCAAAATGTCAGGATATCTTTTTTCAATTATATTTCTTAAATCTTCTACAGTTCGATAAGTTGGGATTGTAAAATACTGATCCTCATCAGAACTCATTTTACTAATTAAAGGTTTTACAATTCTATCAAATGGTTCGAGCATCATGGAAACAACATATTCAGTACATTCCTCACAGGTATTTTGCTCTAACCATAAATATATCTCATTAAATGGATAATCGATTTCAAAATTAAACTCTTTTTCAATAAAGATTAAAAATTTTTGAATATTATTCAAAAGAGAATTAATTTTTTTTAGTTGATATTCACTATCAGTATTCCAAGTTGTAATATTTTTTATTGAATTTTTTAAACTATTATTAAAAATTTTAATTTCGTTTTCATTTACCTTTTTAATTTCACGAATTTCTTTTAAAGCAATTTCTCTGCTCATAATCCAATTATTTAATAAAGTTGGGTGATTAACTATAAATGGTGCCATACCAAGTCCTGTTGAATTTCCAATACCTAGGTTTTTACATATACTACTATCAAGTTTGACTGCTGTTTTTGGGTTTTTAAATTTTGCAACATGATTTACTTGATCAAAGGTGAATTGTCTTACAAGGTAGACCAACATCATCTCTAGTCTAAAAGGACCATTGATTTCTTCTCTATTTTTAATTCTAAATCTATCTGCAAGACCAAATTTTCCAGATCCATATACAGCAGTTGTTCTATAAAGATATCCAACTTTGCTTAGCAAATCTAAATCAGGTTGTTGACCTTTGCTTAAACTTTCAACCACGTGGTTAAACACTCTAACTGATTTATTGGCTCTTGATAAAGTTAGTTCTTTATATGATAGTCTTCCAACTTCTTGTTTTGGAACTTCATTTTTTAATCTTTCAATATCTCTTTTTGATGGTATTCCATCATGCAGAGTAAAAGCTGCATCCCATTTAGTTGCAATAACTCTATCAGACCTCTCTTCGTCGCTGATTTTGTTAGCAAAACATATTAGAGAATATACTCTTTCCTTCTTTTTAAATGAGTAGATAGCTGTGCCAAAACCATTTTCATCTAAATCAAATAGATCATTTTTATATTCCCAATCTTTAAATTCATCTAAAAAACTTCTTAAGAATGACAATCTTGATTGATGAAAAGATCCTAGTCTAGATAATTTCATTATTATATTTGGGTCTCTTAATTGAACTTGCATTTAAATATTTTTATAAAAATTAAACCAATTATTTCCTAGTATACCATTTGTTTCTTCTTGTGAAAATCCAACTTTCATTAATCCTTTTTCTAAATTTTCAAATCCTCTTGCATCCTTAAACCAATCTGGTTGATTTGGAAATCCAGGTTTATTTTTTGAACCCTCTCCATAATTTTGACTTTTAGACCAAGTTCCATTTCTCATCCATTCAACAACACTATCTGGCTGATCTAAACAAAGGTCTGACCCTATTCCGATATTTTTCACATCCATAATTTCGGCTGTTTTTGCTGTCATTTCACAAAAGCTTTCTAGTTCACAATTACTATTATTTTTTAAATGATGTGGATACAAAGAAAGACCTAACATTCCCCCACTTTCTCCTAAAGTTTTAAGTAGCTCACTTGATTTATTTCTTTTTGCTGGATGCCAAAATGCAGGATTTGCATGAGTGATTGCTATAGGCTTTTCACTAATTTCAATCGCGTCAAGAGTGCTCTTTTCAGCTGAATGAGACATATCAACAACGATACCCACTCTATTCATTTCTTTGATTGCCTCCCTACCAAAATTAGTCACTCCACCATCAATTTTTTCATAACAACCTGTTGCTAGTAAAGATTGATTATTATAAGTGAGCTGCATAAACCTACAGCCAAGTTCATGAACTTTTTCTACCAATCTAATGTCATCTTCTATGGGTGAGCAGTTTTGAAAACCAAAAAAAATTGTAGTTTTATTTTCAAGATGCGCTTTTTCTATATCCTTAAAGTTTTTACCTAAAAAAATTAAATCCGAATTTTGTTTGAATAGCTCTTCCCACTTTTTGATTTCAAGAAGTAATTCATCATAATCCTCGTGATAAACTATCGTTACATGGACTGCATCAAGTTTAGCTTCTCTATTTATTTCAAAAATTTTTCGAGACCAATTACAGTATTGTAGATTATCTATTCTATAATTCATGTGTAGCTAGATAAACCATATCAATATGTATTTTCAATTTCTATGAATTTTATTGAAATTTTAAGTATATTTTGAAATAAAGTTTTCTCTTCAGTTATGAATAAAAATAAAATTTTAAAAGTTTCAATTGTGATGGGCAGTCAGTCTGATTACAAAATCATGAAATTATGTGAGAAAACTCTTAAAAATTTAGGTGTTTTATTTGAAACAAAAATAATTTCAGCTCATCGAACACCAAAAAGAATGTATGAATACGCATTAAATGCTGAAAAAAATAATGTGGGCGTTATTATAGCGGGTGCTGGAGGATCTGCACACTTACCTGGAATGATTGCAGCCTTAACATCATTGCCAGTTTTGGGGGTGCCTATTGAAAGTAAAAAACTAAAAGGTCTAGATAGTTTGCTTTCAATTGCCCAAATGCCAAAAGGAATTCCAGTCGGAACTCTTGCTATCGGTGAAGATGGTGCAATCAACGCTGCTTTACTCGCTGCATCAATTTTAGCTAACAGTAATAAAACAATTAAAAATAAACTTAAAAGCTGGAGATTATCTCAAACAAAATCTGTTAAAAAATTTCCAAAATAATGTCTGAAATTAAACTTGGTATTATTGGTGGTGGACAATTAGGAAGCATGCTTTGTCAAGCAGCAAAAAAATTAAATATTAAAACTATTATTTACTCCGACGATGTTGAGTCTCCAGCTCAAAATTTTTGTGATGAATTTATAAGCAGTGAATATAGTAATAAAGATAAGATTTATGAATTTGCAAAAAAAGTTGATGTAATCACTTATGAATTTGAAAATATACCTTACGACACACTAAATGAACTTAATAAATTAAAACCTGTATCTCCAAAACCATCTGTAAACCGTTTAATTCAACATAGACTGGCAGAAAAAGATTTTATAAATAAATTGAATATAAGAACTACAAGATATGTTCATGTTGAAAGCAAAGAAGATCTTTTACCATTAGGTGATTTTTTGCCTGGAATATTAAAAACTACAACAATGGGCTATGATGGTAAAGGTCAATACCCAATAAATAATATAGAAGCGATAGACTCTCTAAATATCAATTTTGAAAATGAATATATATTAGAAAAATTGGTTAAATTGAAAAAAGAAATTTCTGTAATAATTACTCGTTTCAGTAATAATAAATATGAAATATATGAACCCATCGAGAATACTCATGAAGATCAAATTTTAAGACATTCAAAAATCCCAGCAGAAATAAGTGAAAAACTTTCTGAGCAATCTAAAGAGTGGGCAATACTTATTGCTGAAGAGCTAAAATATATTGGAACACTTTGTGTTGAATTTTTTATAGATAGAAATGATAACTTATATGTTAATGAAATTGCTCCAAGAGTTCATAACTCAGGACATTTAACAATAAATGCTTATAACGTCAGTCAATTTGAAAATCATGTAAGAGCGGTATGCTCACTTGATCAAATACCATTAAAAAAAATTTCTAACGCAGAAATGATTAATCTCATTGGTGATCAGATTGTTAAATATAGAGACAATCCTAAGGTTAATGACAATCAATTTCTTTTTGACTATCTTAAAAAAGATATTAAAGAGAAAAGAAAAATGGGTCATTTAACAACTTTAAAGTAAATGCTGAAATCAATTGAGGGTAATTTTGATCACCCTGAAGTTAATCAACTTTTAAAAAATCACTTTATTGAATTAAGAGGAGCTTCACCTGAAGGAAGTGCTCATGTTTTAGATATCCCTGGGCTTAAAGTGCCTTCGATTAAATTTTGGAGTTTATGGGAAGAAGATCAATTAATGGGCTGTGGTGCTTTAAAATTTTTAGATCAAGATCATGGTGAATTTAAGTCAATTAGAGTTCATGACAAATTTAGAGGTAAAGGAAATGGATCAAAAATAATTGACCATCTTATTGGCGAGGCAAAAAAACTTAATATTAAAAGATTAAGCATAGAAACTGGTGCTGGTAAATTTTTTGCACCAGCAAGAAAATTATTTGACAATTTTGGGTTTAAGCCTTGTCCGCCATTCGCTCATTACAAAGAGGATGTAAATTCACTTTATTTAACCAAGCTTCTAGACAGTAATTAGAGCTATATTATTAAGCAATCTATTTAGTTGACAAAACTACTAATTTTCTAAACAAAGCGCATGTTACTTAATTATAAGTAATAAATTAATATAACAAAAAGTAAGAAGATAAATATGAGTCTACAAGGAAAAGTAAAGTGGTTCAATCCAACCAAAGGTTTTGGTTTTATTGAAAGAGAAGATAAAGAAAAAGATGTGTTTGTACATGTTTCAGCTGTAAGAGATGCTGGTATGAACGGTTTAGATGAGGGTCAAGCTTTGACTTTCGATGTTGAAGATGGTCCTAAAGGTCCTTCAGCAGTTAACTTAAAAACTGCATAATTTTCATTATATCATTTATTGGCTGTAATTTTTTCAAATCAAAATTTGATTTTTATAATTTTATAGCCAGTAAATTACTTACCTAAAAAGTTTAGTACCAAGTTATTAAACTCCTCTATATTTTCAAGATGAGCGTTATGAGAGCAGCCATTAATTATCTCTAATCTGCTGTTTTTAATATTTTCATTAAGGGTTTTAACTTGCTCATAATTATAAGCTTTATCAAGATTGCCCCAAATAATAAGTGTTTCTTGATTTATATCTTTTAAATTTTCAATTCCCCTCCAATTTTTCATTGCTACTAATCCACAATCACCAGTTTCTTGATTTACGTTTTGATAAGCTTCTTCACACAAATAAAAATTTTTTGCTTTATCGCCATCAACGAACCAAGTTTTAGCTATTCTGTTTGCTGTAGATTTAACTCCATCTTTCTTTAATCTTTCTCTGGAAACATCAATAGGTTCAAATCTTCCTGGGATATCTCCTATTGATCCAGTTCCAAATAAAATTAATTTATCCACAATCTTTGGGGAGATTTTTACAATCTCTTGAACAATCATGCCTCCCATAGAATGTCCCATTAAATGAAATTTGCTGATATTGTTTTCTTTAGTTATTTTAATAATAGTTTTAGCCATGTCTTTAATATTATCCAGAGATTTTGTTTTGAAGCTTTCACCGTATCCTGGTAAAGATGGGGTAATAACTTTAAAATGTTTGCTAAAAGTTTTTTTTTGGTTGCACCACATATTTGATGAACCAAAGTAACCATGGACTAAAACTAAGGGATAGCCTTCTCCTATAATATCTGTATAAATATCATTCATCACTTATTTATTAATAATGCAAAAAAGAAAAATTACCAAAATTAATAAAATTAAATTTCAACCTTTCAACAACTATAAAGTTAAAGTTAAAGGCCTTAGTTGGCATAAAATAACTTATAGTAAAAGTAATGGAGGGTTTGGATCTTATGTTCTAAAAATGAACCCTGGCTCAAAGACGCTGCCTCATCTTCACCCGGGTTTTGAGGAATTTTTAGTTATCAAAGGACAATTAACTGATTCAGATGGTACAGTTTTCAAAAAAGGTGATTTTGTATCATTTAAACCAGGTAGCAAACATTCGTCGTATACAAAAAAAGGTTGTCAGTTATTGGTTTTTATGAGAGGTAAAAATAAACTAATCTAATTTAATATTATTCATTATGATCGGAATTTTAGGAGGAATGGGTACTCAAGCTGGTTTAGATTTTTGTAATAAACTTGCTGTTTTAAATAGAGGAAAAATTGATCAAGAATATCCTCTATTCATATTGTACAATAAATCCAACATACCTGGTAGGCCAGAGTCTATAGGTGTTCAGACTGGAGATATATCGAACTCAAAACCTTTAAAAAAAAATAAAAAAAAATATCAAGCAGTTTTAAATAGTTTACTAAAAGGATGTAAGCTTCTTCAAAAAAATAATTGTAAAT
>VTPL01000034.1 GCA_008638165.1 Pelagibacteraceae bacterium | reverse complement strand
AAATCTTTATTTAACATTCTTCCATTAAAAAATCATCAGTCCATAAGTTCTATTATGCCTTTTCCAGAAGGAGATGATAATTTAAACGATTATCAAATCATATTTGCGACTGCTAAGGGTAAAGTAAGAAAAAATAGTTTAGAGGATTTTGCTTCTATTAATGCTTCAGGAAAAATTGCAATGAAGCTAGACGCTAACGATAAAATTGTTGGAGTAAAAATTTGTAAAGATAATCAAGATGCGATTTTAAGTACAAAACTTGGTAAATGTATCCGATTTGAAACAAAAAAATTAAGAATATTTAAAGGCAGATCTTCAAAAGGTATCAAAGGTATTGAGCTTGCACCAAATGATGAAATCGTTTCTTTATCAGTTATTAATAATGACAAAACTAACAAGATTGGAAAAAAATCTAAAGATGATAAAGCTGAAATAAAAGCTTCTGAAGTGTTTATCCTTTCTATAACTGAAAATGGTTATGGTAAAAAAACTTCTCATTATGATTACCGGGTTACCAATAGAGGTGGTAAAGGTATAATTGGAATAGTTAACTCACCAAGAAATGGAAATATATCTTCTTCTTTTCCTGTTTATGAGGGTGATGAAGTGATGATCTCAACCAATAAAGGAAGAGTAATCAGAGTTGCTGTTAAAGAAATTAGAACTGCTGGTAGAAATACTCAAGGTGTTAGAATTATTAAATTAACTGGTGATGAAAAAGTTGTCTCAGCAATAAAAATTGAAGATAATCTTATTTAATGTCTAATGTTGCTATATATCCAGGTACATTTGATCCAATAACTTTTGGTCATATCGATGTAATAAAGAAATCTCTAAAACTATTTGATAAAGTTATTGTAGCTGTTTCTGATGGTGAAAATAAGAAATATTTATTTAATGCAAATGAAAGAATTGAAATTGTAAAAAAAGCTTTATTTTCAGATTTAAAATTAAATAAAAAAAAGATTTTAGTTATATCATTCACTTCCTTAACCACTGATTTATGTAAAAAATATAAATCTAATATCATTTTAAGAGGGTTAAGAGCGGTATCTGATTTTGAATATGAGTTTCAGTTAGCTGGAATGAATAGAAAATTAAACAATAATATAGAAACACTTTTCTTAATGTCTGATGTTGAAAATCAGATAATTTCATCACGATTTGTAAAAGAAATAGTTAAATTAGGTGGTGATATCAAAAAATTTACTACAAAAAGTACAATTAGATCATTAAAAGAAAAATATGAGTAAATTTTTTATAAAAATATTATTATTTTTATTTATTTTAACCAATCAATCAATGTCAGAGGAGAACTTAATGATTTTAAAATTAAAAGATGGAGATGTAAAAATTGAACTATTTCCAGATGTAGCACCAAACCATGTAAAAAGAATTAAGGAATTAGCTGACAGCGGCAAGTATGATAATGTTGTATTTCATCGAGTTATAGATGGTTTTATGGCTCAAACAGGTGATGTTCAATTTGGAAATTCAGAGTCTGGTAATTTTGATTTAAGAAGAGCTGGTATGGGTGGATCTGATCTGCCTGATTTAAATCAAGAATTTAGCAATCTTCCACATGACAGAGGCACTCTATCGATGGCAAGATCATCAGATCCAAATAGTGCAAATAGTCAATTTTTTATATGTTTCAAACCAGCACCATTTTTAGATAATCAGTATACTGTTTTTGGCAAGGTTATTGAGGGAATGGAGTTTGTTGATAAAATTAAGAGAGGTGACGAAAGTAATAACGGTTCTGTATCAGATCCAGATAAGATTATAAGTTTTAAATCTTTATAGTCATTTAATGGCATTAAAAAATTTTGCCTTTAAAGTTTTAAATAAAGATAATTTTGCAAGGTGTGGGTTAATTGAAACTCATAGGGGAAATATTCGTACACCAGCTTTCATGCCTGTTGGCACACAAGCAACGGTTAAAGCTTGCAGAATCGAAGATATTAAAAAAACAGGTTCAGATATAATATTATCTAACACCTATCATTTAATGATTAGACCAGGTGTAGAACGCATTCAAAGTGCAGGAGGTCTTCATCAATTTATGAATTGTGATTTACCAATCTTAACTGACTCAGGTGGATTTCAGGTAATGTCTTTATCTAAGCTAAATAAAATCGATAGAGAAAAGGGTGCTATTTTTAATTCTCATGTTGATGGTAAAAAATTTTACTTAAGTCCTGAAGAAAGCATTAGAATTCAACTTGGTTTAAATTCAGATATTGTGATGATTATGGATGAATGTCCTAAAAACACTTCGGATTATGAGCTTATTAGAAAATCAATGGAATTATCATTGTATTGGGCAGAAAGATCAAAAAATGCTTTTGGTAAAAATCCTCACAAAGCTTTATTTGGAATTGTTCAAGGAGGTTTATTTAAAGACCTTAGATTAAAATCTTTAAAAGAACTTATGAAAATAGGCTTTGATGGATATGCATTAGGTGGTTTGGCTGTTGGTGAAAGTCAGAGTGAAATGTTTGGGGTATTAGATGATATTAAATCTGATTTACCACCAGAAAAACCTCACTACTTGATGGGTGTTGGAACTCCATCTGATATATTAGGAGCTGTTAAGAGAGGTATTGATATGTTTGATTGTGTTTTACCTACAAGATCTGGCAGAACTGGTTTAGCATTTACTTGGCAAGGTCGTATAAATATAAAAAACAATAAATACCAAAATGATAATTCACCTCTTGATCCAGAATGTGACAATTTAAACTTAAATAAATACTCTAAAAATTATTTGAACCATTTATTTAATACAAATGAGATATTAGCTTCAATGTTATTAACACTTCATAACATCAATTTTTATCAAGAATTAATGAGTGCAATTCGTGAAAATATTACTAAAGGCACATTTGATGATTTTCACAATAAATACATAAATAAGTTGTAATTTAGATATTTTTAGGGATTTCGGGTTTGAATTATCAAAATAATTCTGTATACACAATTTTCATTCATTGAATGATGTGGGCCGTTAGCTCAGTTGGTAGAGCAATTCCCTTTTAAGGAATGGGTCGATGGTTCGAGTCCATCACGGCTCACCACTTAAAGTTTAGACTTTAATTGGTGGGTAATCCAAGATTATCTCATTAGTCCATTCATTAATTTTTTTAATTCTATTGTCAGCTGATGGGTGTGTGCTCATAAACTCTGGAGGAGCCTTTCCTTTATTGAATTCTTTCATTCTCTCCCAAATTTTTACCGTTTCTCTAATATCATAACCAGACAAAGAAGAAAAAATCATCCCTAGATAATCTGCTTCACTCTCTTGTTTTCTATTAAATGGATTCATAATACCAAGCTGCGATAACAGGCCAACTGTATTCATACCTGTAGCTCTATTAACTTGTGATAACTTACCACCACTAAAAATGTCAATTAATTGAGTGCTAGTATTTAAAATAACACCTCGACTTGCCCGTTCAACAGAATGTTTTGCAACGGCATGAGCAATTTCATGGCCCATCACTGCCGCTAGACCATTTGTATTTTTTGTTACATCAAGAATACCCGTATAAACAGCTATTTTACCTCCAGGCATACACCAAGCATTTCTAACTTTTTTATTATCAATTAATATATATTCCCAATCAAAATTTACTGTTGGATCATTAAGTTTTTCTTTATAAAAATATTCTCCAATGGCATTTTCCATTTTTTTGCCTATTTCTTTAATTTCATCAATTTGCTTTGTATCGGTAATAAGCTTTTCTTTTTCTTTAACTTTCTCATAAATTTCTGCAGCTTGAGCATTTAATTTTGATTCTGGTATAATCTTTAATTGACGTCTTTCAGTGATTGGAGCAGTAGAACATGCGTTTAAAACAAAACCACAACATCCACAACCAACATATGATAAAAATTTTCTTCTATCCATTTTTGATAACACTGATAATATACATATTAATCATGAATCTTAATAATAAAATTTTAGTTGTTCTTTTCATAATAGCAATTTCATTTGTTGTATATTCAAGTTTTAATTAAATGGCAAAAAAACAAAAAAGAAGATCTCTAGCCTTAATTTTAAGAAATTATTTCATTACTGGGGTTGTTGTTTTAATACCTATAGGATTTACTCTCTATTTAAGTAAAATTCTAATCGGTATTTCATCTAAAGTAATCCCTCAAAATTTAAATCCTAATAGTTATCTTCCTTTTGCGATTCCAGGTCTTGAAATAATTATTTCAATAATTTTCATCACTATAGTTGGTGGATTATCGTTGTCATTTTTAGGTAAGAAAATTTTAAAGTTGATTGATGATCTATTTAAAAGAATTCCTTTTTTAAGAACTATTTATTCTGCAATACTTCAAATGACAGAAACATTCTCTAAAAAAGATGATGATAAAAAAAGTGTTGTTTTAGTTGAATATCCTAGAAAAGGTGTGTGGGCAGTAGGTTTTGCTACAAGAGAAAATAAAACTGAAATGTCTGCTAAAGTTAATAAAAAATTAATTAATGTGTTTGTACCAACAACACCTAACCCAACTAGCGGTTTTTTATTAATGTTTCCAATGGATGAGATTATTTATTTAAATATGAGTTTTGAGGAGGCATCTAAATTCATAGTTTCTGCAGGTACTTCTTCAGGTAATAATTAGACTATATCGTTGATCACATCAGCTTGATCATAAAGCTTCATTAAGGTTCTGTATTTATTCAATGATGTATTGCTTTTTTCCATTTCTTTAATTTCTGTTTCGGCTAGCTTAAATAAATCTTCATTATGTACAGGATCAGCTAATTTAAATATCTTTATTCCACTTTGTTTAAAACCAAGGATGTCACCAAACCCTCTTAATTTCATATCTTCCTCTGAAATAACAAATCCATCAGTAGATGATTTTAATATGTTAAGTCTTTTTTTAGCATTTTCTGTTAAGGATGATTTAAATAATAAAATACACGTGGATTGTTTTTCTCCTCTACCAACTCTACCTCTCAATTGATGTAGTTGTGATAAACCAAATTTATTTGCATTTTCAATGATAATGACATTTGCATTTGGAAAATCTATTCCAACTTCAATAATAGTTGTTGATACTAAAATCTTAGTTTTTTGATTTAAAAAATCTTTTAATATCATTTCCTTTTCTTCAGGATCTGTTTTTCCATGAAGTAAAGCTACTTTGTTAGGAAACTTTTTTTTAAGAAATTCAAATTTTTGAACTGCAGATGTATGGTCAAGTTTTTTTGACTCTTCAATTAGTGGGCATACCCAGAAGATTTGATTGTTATTATTAATTTCTTTTTCAATAAATTTTAAAATTTCATCAATTTTACTTTCTAATTTACTATAAGTTTTAACTTCTTTTCTTGATTTAGGTTTTTCCTTTATAATTGATAAATCCATGTCCCCATAAATAGTCATAGTTAAAGTTCTCGGAATAGGAGTGGCTGACATTAAAAGTACATCACAATTATCGCCACCTTTGTCAGAAAGTTTTTTTCTTTGATTAACACCAAATTTATGTTGTTCATCAATTATTATAAGTCCAAGTTTTTTAAAAATTATTTTTTTTTGGAATATAGCGTGTGTACCAAAGATTACATCTATCTGATTATTTTCTAATTTTTCTCTTATAATTTTTTTTTCTTTATATTCAGATTTACTCGAAAGAATCTCTAAATTTAAATTTTTATCAAAAATTTCTTTCGCCAAATTATAATGTTGTCTAGCAAGAATTTCAGTAGGGGCCATAACCGCAACCTGAAATCCAGATTTAACAGTATTTGCTGCAGCACATAATGCTACTATTGTTTTTCCACTTCCAACATCACCCTGTAACAATCTAAACATTTTTTGATTAGATTGAAGATCATTGTTTATTTCGTTTAATGTTTTTTCTTGATCATTAGTCAATTTAAAATTTAGATTATCTAAAATCTTTTTTTGATAGCTATTATTAAAAATTTTTTTTTGTTTTTTTATTTTCTTTATATTTTTTCTAATTTCTGAATGTACAAGAAATGTTGATAAAATTTCATCATAGGCAAGTCTTCTATAAAAATTTGAATTATATTTTCCAACATTATCAGGTTTATGTAATTCTATTATTGCTTTGTTCCATGAAATATTATCAAACTTTTTAAGCAATTGACTGTCATGCCATTCATCTAAAATAGGTAAATTTGTTAAAATTTGATTAATAATCTTATTATAAACTTTTTCTGATATTCCTTCTGTTAAAGAATATTTATTATGTTTATCTTTAATTAAGGTTGAGTCTTCTGAAACATATTTTGGATTTGTAATTTGATATTTGTTTTTAAAAATTCCAACTTTACCACTTACTGTTACCTCTTTATTTAAAGGTAAAATTTTTTTTATATAACCTTCGTAGCTATTAAAAAAAATACAATCTAATTCTCCTGTATCATCCTTGCAATATATTCTATTAGGTAAATTCCTTATTCTTGGAAAATTGTATTTAAAGGGTGTTAATATAACAGTTTGTTCTTCACCAATTTTAAGATCTTTAATTTTGGTTGATTTGCTTCTATCCGTATAAGATTTTGGCAATCTCCACAATAAATCAAAAATATTGTTAATTTTTTTTCTCTTTAAGATGTTGTAAGTTTTGACACCAACTCCTTTTAAATTCTTAAGATCTGATAATAGATAATTATATGTATTATTGACCATTTAGTATTATTATAAATTTTTAATGAATAACGATATAGAAAACTTGAAAAAAAGATTAATTTATAGATCTCAGTACAGAGGCACTAAGGAGATGGATAAGTTGGTAGGCAGTTTTGTAAATACTTATATTAATAATTTTGACTCTGAGAAACTTAATGAATTAGAAAAATTCTTAACTATAGATGATGACAATTTATACAAATTTTATAATAACCAATTAGATAATATAGAAGGTGCAAATAAGGAACTTCTAAGATTATTTAAAACATTTGTGTATAAAAAGTGATGGCGGAGAGACTGGGATTCGAACCCAGGAAAGAGTTGCCCCTTTGCCGGTTTTCAAGACCGGTGCTTTCAACCGCTCAGCCATCTCTCCGTGAGCAAGGTTTTATAATTATAATTATTTAATTCAACTATAAAATAGTCTAATAAATCAACTATTATCCCTGTCTATTGAAATATGAATCAAGAATTTAATAAAGGACTTTTTTTAACCTCATTAGGTTCTTTTTGGTGGGGATTTATTGGAGTAATTTATTTTAAATATTTAGAGTTTATCGGTTTTGTAGAAGTTGTTATTCACCGATGTCTATGGACAGCTGTAACCCTAATTATAACAACATTTTTTTTTTCTAAGTGGAATATTTTTTTTTCAATAATAAGAAATAAGAAAAATTTAATAGGATTATTTTTTTCAGGATTATTAATTTTTATTAATTGGGCAGTATGGATTTATGCAGTAGCAACTGACAGAATAATAGATGCTAGTTTTGGATATTTTATAATGCCAATTTTAAGTGTTTTTTTAGGATATATTTTTTTTAAGGAAAGACTTAATAATAAAAGGATATTTTCAATATCATTAGTTATACTATCGATCATCATATTGTTATTCTTTAGCATGAAATCTTTGCCTTGGGTTGGTATTGTTGTTGGAATAAGTTGGGGATTTTATAATTTAATTCGAAAAAAAATAAATGTTGATACCGATATTGGTCTACTAATAGAAAGTTTATTCATTTTACCTTTTGCTTTAATTGCTTTTTATTATGTGTATGAAAAAGGATTAAATGATTTTTCATTTAGTAATCCTGAATTATCATTATTTATTATGTTAGCTGGTCCAATGACAGTGATTCCACTTTTTCTATATGTGCGTGGAGTAGAATTGAGTGGTTTAGGTCCAGCTGGAATGATTTTTTACATAACACCAACATTGCAGTTTTTATTGGGCTATTTTTATTATGATGAGCCATTTTCGACAATAAAATTAGGGAGTTTTATTTTAATTTGGATAGCAGTTATAATATATTTAAAAGACCTTTATGAAACTAATTAAATTTTTAATAATTTTTCTCATATTTAGTTTTAAGTTTTCATATGCTTATGATGCTAATGATTTTAACAATTGGAAACTTGATTTTAAAAAGATAGCTTTAAAAAATAATATATCTGAAAATACATTTAACCTTGTTATGTCAAATGTTCAATATCTTCCAAAAGTAATTGAATATGATCGTTTTCAACCCGAATTTTATGAAGATACAAAAACATATATTGAAAAAAGAACATCAAAACAAAAACAAATAAAAGGAATTAATTTTTACAATAATAATAAAAATATTATTGAGATAGTTGAAGACGAATTTAATATTGAAAAAGAATTATTACTTGCGTTAATGGGTATAGAGACAAATTTCGGAACATATGTGGGTAAAATGGATATTCTTTCATCTTTGGCTACCTTAAGCTATGACAAGAGAAGATCTGAATTTTTTACTAATGAGTTAATAACTTTATTAAAATTAATAGAAAACAAAAAAGTTGATTACCAAACACTCTATGGTTCTTGGGCAGGTGCTTTCGGTTTTTTTCAATTTATGCCAAGCACAATTACAAATTATGCACTTGATCACAATAACGATAAGAAAATTAATCTTAAAGACAATGAGGATGCTTACCCATCAGCAGCAAATTATTTAAATCAAATAGGTTGGAAAAAAAATGAACCTTGTTTTTATAAGATTGATCTAAATGAGAATATCCCAAAAAAATATTTAAATGTTTCAGCAAAAAAACTTCAGAATAAAAAAAAACTAAGTTTTTTTAAAAAATATATCGTTAATTATTCAGAATTAAATTTTTTAGATGACAGTCTTATGTCGGCCATTATCACACCAGATAAAGATATTATACCTGATGCAGAAACACTAAATCCTGCTTACATTGTATTTGATAATTATGAAGTTATTTTAAAATGGAACAGATCATTGAGATTTGCATTAGCTGTATGCACCCTAAAGGATAAATTTAAAAATGAAATTTAAAAATTTATTATTTCTTATTCCGTTAATATTTATTTTAGGTTGCGAACAATATAGCTCTAAGTCTGATAAGATAAATTTTAAACCAGAAAAAAAATATAAAAATATTGGTTTTGCTCTTATATACAATGATGATTTAAAAATTAAAAAACTAGATCAAAGATCATTAACAATTTTTCACAAATCTCTTAAACCAAAATCACATGTTAAAATAACTAACCCTATAAATAACAAATCTCTAATAGCTGA
>VTPL01000033.1 GCA_008638165.1 Pelagibacteraceae bacterium | reverse complement strand
CTGAAGCTGATGAAAAACCAAAAACTAAAGATAAAATTATTAGTATTTTGGATAAATTATTAATTTTCATTTTTTTTACTCCTCTTAAATTATTTAAAAAAAGTATAGGTTATATAAAAATAATTTTATAGTCTAAATTGTCTTTATAAAATTAGCTTTTATCGCTATCAACTAGTTTCTTTTTACCTATCCAAGGCATCATATCTCTTAGTTTAGCTCCAACAGTTTCAATTGAATGTTTGGCTAAATCCTCTCTGGTCTTCAAAAAGTTTTTTTGTCCATTTTTGCACTCATCAATCCATTGTTTTGTGAACTTACCAGATTGAATATCTGCTAGAACTTCTTTCATTCTTTTCTTTGTTTCTTCTTTGTTAATTATTCTTGGACCAGATACATACTCACCATACTCTGCTGTATTGGAAATTGAATAATTCATATTGGCTATTCCACCTTCATAAATTAAATCCACAATTAATTTTACTTCGTGGAGACACTCAAAATATGCCATCTCAGGTTCATAACCGGCTTCAACCAAAGTTTCATAACCATTTTTAATTAACTCAACTAATCCTCCACAAAGAACTGTTTGTTCTCCAAATAAATCAGTTTCACATTCATCTTTAAATGTTGTTTCGATAATACCTGATCTGCCACCACCGATTGCTGATGCGTAAGATAAAGCTAAGTCTCTTGCTTTACCAGTTCCATCTTGGTGAACAGCCATTAAGCAAGGAACTCCACCACCTTTTTCAAATTCACTTCTAACCAAATGTCCAGGACCTTTTGGGGCAACCATAAACACATCTAGATCTTTTCTTGCTTTAATCAGATCATAATGAATATTCAATCCATGAGCAAAAGCTAAACTTGTTCCTTCTTTAATTCTTTGCTCAATATGATTTTTGTATATCGTAGCTTGTAATTCATCTGGAGTTAAAATCATACAAACATCGGCCCACTCAGCTGCATCTGATAAATTCATAACTTTCAATCCTTTAGACTCTGCTTTGGCTTTACTTGCAGAACCATCCCTTAAAGCAACTACAACATCTTTAACACCACTGTCTTTTAAGTTTAATGCATGAGCATGTCCTTGACTTCCATAGCCAAATATTGCTACTTTTTTTTCTTTTATCAGATTTACATCAGCATCTTTTTCATAAAACATTTTCATTTTTTTCTCCTTTTTTAATTAGTTAAAAACTTCTGCACCTCTTGTCATTGCGATCGCCCCTGTCCTAGAAGTGCTAATTAGACCTAGAGGTTTTAATTTTGAATTCATTTTGTCAATTTCTCTTCTTAATGCAGTAATTTGAAGCACTACTGATTTTTTTGTTTTATCTATTATTACTGGATTATAGTTTTTACAAGCTTTTAAACATTTATCTATTTTACTTTTTGCTCCAACAATTTTTAAAAGTGCCATCTCTTTAAAAATAACCTGTTTATCCTCTCTTTTAAAATTTGCAACTTTATGCACCGGAACTAATTTTCTTAATTGTAATTTTATTTGCTCTATTACTTGTGGTGTACCAGTAGTTACAATTGTAATTCTTGATATATTTTTTTTAGCATCAATTTCTGCAACAGCTAACGATTCAATGTTGTATCCTCTGCCTGAAAATAATCCTACAACTCTTGCTAACACTCCAGCTTCATTAGCTACCCATAAAACAAAAATATGAGTATCTGATTTTTCTTTTTTAGTTGATACGCTATAGGCTGATTTGGACTTTGCCATTATACTAAAGATTTCCCCTTGCCAGTTATTTTGTTTTCTTCCTGATCATTAGGACCTAAAATCATTTGGTTGTGTGGTTTTCCTGATGGTATCATTGGAAAGCAATTTTCTCCTGGGTCTACGTGACAATCGAATATAACCGGACCTTTATGATCAATCATTTCTTGAATTTTTGTGTCTAATTCACCATGATCACTCACTCTTATTCCTTTGCAACCATATGCTTCTGCCATTTTTTTAAAATCTGGCAAAGCCTCGGAGTAACTTTCTGAGTAATTTTTTTCATGCAAAAGTTCCTGCCATTGTCTCACCATGCCCATATATTGGTTGTTCAAAATGAATATTTTAATAGGCAAATTGTATTGAACTGCCGTAGACATTTCTTGCATTGTCATCAATACTGATGCTTCACCTGCAATATCAATAACTAATTTATCAGGGTGTGCAATTTGAACTCCAACAGCTGCTGGTAAACCATAACCCATAGTTCCCAAACCTCCAGAGGTCATCCATCTATTGGGTTTATCAAATTTATAATGTTGGGCTGCCCACATCTGATGTTGACCAACTTCAGTAGTTATAAAAGTGTCTTGGTTTTTTGTTAACTCATAAAGTCTTTGCACAGCATGTTGAGGCTTGATGGTTTCATTACTATTTACAAACCCTAAAGAATTTTTTTCTCTCCATTTTTGAATTTGCTGCCACCATTTTGAAATTTTTTCTTTATTAGAATTTTTTAGATTTTTATCTCTTTTATTGATTGCTTTAATTGAAGCTTGAATAACATTATTTACATCTCCAACAATCGCTAGATCAACTTTTATAATTTTGTTAATTGACGATGGATCAATATCTATGTGAACTTTTTTTGAATATGGAGAGAACTCATCAATTTTACCAGTTATACGATCATCAAATCTTGCACCAATATTTATTAATAAATCACAATCATGCATTGCATTATTTGCTTCATAAGTACCGTGCATTCCAAGCATTCCTAAAAATTGATCATCGTCACCAGGAAAAGCACCTAGACCTTGTAGGGTTGATGTAATTGGAAACCCTGTAAGCCTTGCAAATTCTCTTAGGGCCTCACTTGCTTTTGGACCAGAGTTTATTACTCCACCACCAGAATAGATTACTGGTTTTTTTGCTTTTAAAATAAGATCAATGAACTTTTCGATATCAGTCTGCGAAAACTTATTGTGGGATTTTCCATTTAATTTTTTTTCTATTTTAGGTTTTGAATAATTAGTTTTTGCAAATTGAATATCTTTTGGAATATCAATTAATACTGGCCCTGGCCTACCAGTTGTGGCAACATGAAATGCTTCATGTAGGATTTTTGGAAGATCTTTAATATCTTTGACCAGCCAATTGTGTTTAGTACATGGTCTTGTAATTCCTGTCGTATCACATTCTTGAAATGCATCGGTACCAATTAAGTGAGTTGGAACCTGCCCTGAAATACAAACCAATGGAACAGAATCCATATAAGCATCTGTTAATGCTGTAACTACATTAGTTGCACCTGGTCCTGAAGTTACAAGGACTACACCCGGTTTTCCAGATGACCTCGCATATCCTTCAGCTGCATGACCAGCTCCCTGCTCATGTCTTACTAAAATATGTTTTATTGACGGATGATTTTTTAATTCATCATATATAGGCAATACTGCTCCTCCAGGATATCCAAAAATAAATTCAACGTCTTGATCCTCAAGACATTTAAAAACAATTTCAGCTCCTGAATATAATTTAGACATTTGGGCAATCTAGCTGAAGTTGTACTAATTGGTCAAGCTATACTGAGGAATAATTAAATTTTTTTTAAAAAATTATTTAATCTATTTGGGTTTAATTTTTTCCAATTTGACATGTGGCCTCTTGCCCAAGTCATCTGTCTTTTTGCATATTGTCTTGTCTTTATTGATATTTTTTCAATTGCTTCTGCCTCATCAATATTTTTTTTTAAATATTCATTGATTTCTGATACTCCAATGGCTTTTGAAATACTTTTACTTTTATCAATTTTAAGTTTTAAAAATTTTTTAACCTCTAAATCAGCACCCATTTTAAACATTTGAATTGCTCTTTTATTTATTCTGTCAATTAAATCTACTCTAGGAAAATCTAGAATTACTTTGTAAAACTCTTTTTTTTTGAATTGAGATTTTGTTCCCTCAAACCACTCTGTAATTGATTTTTTTGTAAATAATTTTACTTCATAAGCTCTAATTGATCTTTGAACATCTGTAGGATTTATCTTATCAATCAATAAAGGATCAATTTTTAAAAGCTTATTATAGAATTTTTTTTGACCAATTTTTTTTTGTAAATTTCTAATCTTGTTTCTAAAAGTTAATGGTAAATTTGGAATTTCTACTAAACCATCTACTAGTGCTTTAAAATATAAACCAGTTCCTCCGACTAAAATTGGAACTTTCTTTTTATTTTTAATTTCTTGTATTTTTTTAGTTGCTAACTTTAGCCAATCACCAGTTGAAAAACTTTTTTTTCCACTCTGAATACCATAAAGATGATGTTTAATTTGTTTAAAATCTTTTTTTGTTGGTCTAGCGGTTAAAATTTTTAAATCATTATAGATCTGCATACTATCTGCATTAACTATTTCACCTTTAATTTTTTTTGCCAAATTAATTGCAAAACTAGATTTTCCTGAAGCGGTTGGACCATAAATTAAAATGATTTTGGATTTTAAATCCATTATTTATTTTAATTTAACGCCTATATATCTTCTTTGATTTTGACTGTTATAAATTACTAGCAAAATTGTTTTTTGATTAGTATTTAAAACTTCTGTTACAATTTCCTTTAATTCATTTGCGCTATCAACTTTTTTCTTTTGAGCTTCAATAATTACACTATTAACTTCAATAGATTCTATTAGCGGGCTATCATTTTCTATTTTAGTAATCACTAATCCCTTAGTTTGATTAGGAAAATTTCTTTGTTTAATATCATCATTATTAAGTTCTCTTACTGTAATTTTTAAATCATCAATTCTATTTTCGGTAGGCGCTGATTTTTCTGTAACTTTAAAATCTTCTGATGTTTCCAGTCTACCTAAAGTTACTTTTTTTGTTATCTCTCTTTTGTTTCTCCAAACTTTAACATCTACTTTTTTTCCAACTTCAGTTCGAGCAACTATAATGGGAAGTTCTTTCATCTCTTTAATTTTTTCACCATTAAATTCTAAAATTATATCTCCAGCTTTAATTCCCGCTTTGTCAGATGGACTTCCATCAGCCACACTTGCAACTAAAGCTCCTCGAGGTTCATCTAAATTTTCAACTTCTGCAATTTCTTTAGTAACATCTTGAATTCTTACACCTAACCAGCCTCTTTTAGTTTCTCCAAATTCAAGTAACTGATCTATAACAATCTGAGCACTATTCGAAGGTATTGAAAAACCAATTCCAATAGATCCATTTCTTCCTAAAATTGCAGTATTAATTCCAATAACATTTCCATCCATATCAAATAGTGGACCACCTGAGTTTCCTGAATTTATTGATGCATCAGTTTGGATATAATCTTCGTACCTTGAAAGTCCAATTGATCTGTTTCTTGCAGATATAATTCCTGAAGTTACAGTCCCACCAAGGCCAAACGGATTTCCAATTGCAATGACCCAATCTCCAATTCTTGCCTTATCTGAGTCTCCAAATGAAACTGGAATAAATTTTTCCTTAGTTTCTAATTGTAAAACAGCTATATCAGATAATGGATCTGCACCAATTACTGTTGCTTTAAATTCTTTATCACCATTTACTCTTACAATAATATCCTCTGCATCTTGAATAACGTGGTTGTTTGTTACAACAATTCCTTTTTCATCAATTATAAAACCAGATCCAAGAGCTGAAGATTTTCTCTCTTGAGGGGCTCCAAACTCTTTAAACATATCTTCAAAGGGTGATCCGGGAGGAAATTGAAATGGAAACGGATTAGTATTGGTTACAACGGTTTGCGTTGTTGAAATATTTACAACTGAAGGCATTAATTTTTCAGCTAAGTCAGCAAAAGACTCTGGGACACCTTTTGAAAAAGATTTAGTGTTAAAACTGATTAATATTAATAGTGAAAATAAATATATTTTGAATTTTTTCATGTGTTGGCCTTCAAATAGTAAATAATTATAAATCCTAAAATTGCAAAGATTAATCCACCAGTTCTCAATTGGTTGACTTTTAACAATTCAAGTTTGCTTAACATACTTTTCATTTTTGATGGAAATAAGGCGTATAAAATTCCTTCGATAAACAAGAATAAACCAAAAGCTATAAATAGCTCTCTCATTATTTATTTATTTATATTTGGCTTAATATTTCCAAAAAATTTAAAGAACTCAGAGTCTGGAGATAAGATTAACGATGTATCACCACCACCAATTAGTGCTGTCTCGTAAGCTTGCATTGCTCTATAGAATGCAAAAAATTCAGGATCTTGACCAAAGGCATCAGCAAAAATTTTATTTCTTTGACCATCACCTTCTCCTTTCATAATCTCTGAGTCTTTATTTGCATTGGCTAGTATTACTGAAACTTCTTTATCAGCTGTAGAAGTTATGGTTACAGCCATTTCTGCACCTTGTGCTCTAAACTCTTTTGCTTCTCTCTCCCTTTCAGTCTGCATTCTTCTATAAATAGCTTCGCTGTTAGCCTGAGGAAGGTCAGCTCTTTTAATTCGAACATCAACAATATTTATCCCAAAGTTTTTTGCTTCGTTATTTACACCCTCTTTAATTAACTCCATTTGTTTTGATCTATCTTTAGACAATAAGGTTTGAAGTTCCTCCTGACCTAAAACATTTCTAACTCTTGAGTTAATAATTGTTGATAATCTTGATCTTGCAACTCTTTCATCACCAACTGAAATATAAAATTTTAAAGGATCAACAATTTGAAATCTTGCAAAAGCATCTACTATCAAACGTTTTTGATCTGATGCAATAACTTCTTCGGGTGGTGTATCTAAATTTAAAATTCTTTTATCGAGATAAACAACATTTTGAATAAAAGGAATTTTAAAATTTAATCCAGGTTGGGTTATAATTCTTTTTGGATCACCAAATTGTAATATGATTGCTTGGTTAACTTCTTTAACTATTATCACAGATAAAAAAGCTAGAGCTCCAATTGCAACAATCAAACCTAGTAATATTTTTCCAGCTTTCATCTAATTAGTTGCTCTCTTTTTTAATTCAGGAAGAGGTAGATATGGCACAACACCTGAGCCTCCATTATTTTCGATAATAACTTTGTCTATATCAGCCAATACCTTTTCCATCGTTTCTAAATACATTCTCTCTTGAGTTACAGCTTTTGCATTTTTATATTCATTATAAATTGCAAGAAATCTACTTGCTTCACCCTCAGATTTAGCCACAACTTCTTTTTTATAAGCCTCTGCAGCTTGTAATATTTTTTGAGCTTCCCCTCTTGCTCTTGGGATAACGTCATTAGCATAAGCCTCTGCTTCGTTTTTAGCTCTTTCCATGTCTGCTCTTGCAGCCTGTACATCTCTAAAAGCATTAATTACTTGATCAGGTGGATCGGCTTTTTGAGTTTGTACTTGAGTTATTTGAATACCACTCTCATAATCATCTAAAATTGTTTGAATAATCTCTTGTGTTTCGATTTCAATATTAGATCTTCCTTCAGTTAAAATCGGTTGAATATCACTTTTTGCAATCACTTCTCTCATTGCAGTTTCAGCAGCAGCTTTAACTGTTCCCTCGGGATCTTGGATTTTAAATAAAAAGTTTCCAGCATCTTTAATCACCCAAAATACTGAAAAATCAATATTCACTATATTTTCATCTCCAGTTAACATTAAGCTTTCTTGCGGTACATCAGCAACTGCTCCGCCAGTTGAAAAACCGCTATCTCTTTCTGATCTAAAACCAATATCAATTCTATTAACTTTTGTAACTTTTGGAGTTAAAACGCTCTCTACTGGAAATGGTATATGATAATTTAATCCAGGTTGAGTAGTTTTTACAAATTTACCAAATCTCAAAACAACTCCCTGCTCATCAGGAAGAACTCTATATAGTCCACTTGCTAACCATACAAACGCAATAATTATTAATCCTAAGATTAAAGACTTACCACTTGAGGATTTACCACCTGGCAAAAAATTTTTTATTTTATCTTGAAGCTCTCTAATAATTTTATCAACATCTGGTGGCGTTGGTCCTCTACCCGATCCATTGCCATTTCCTCCACCTGGAGGTGTTCCCCAAGGACTTCCTCCTCTTTGTTGAAAATTGTCAGACATACATTATGTATATAGTGTCTTTAATCTCAAAAACAAGTTAAGATCAAAATATGCATGAAAAAAAGCCAGAACTAAGTGACGCAATGAAAAAAAAAGTAGAGCCAAAAAACTTTACAAAAAACCCTATCCTTGGAACTAAATATACAATTGCAGTCTCAAGTGCAAAGGGAGGTGTTGGTAAATCTACTTTTGCAACAAATCTTGCCTTGGCTCTTAAAAGTATCGGCTGCAAAGTTGGATTGCTTGATGCAGATATTTATGGCCCTTCTATTCCAAAGATGTTTGATATTAACGAGAAGCCGAAAAGTGATGGTCAAAAACTTGAGCCTGTAATGAAGTACGATATCCAATGTATGTCTATTGGATTTTTAGCAGACCAACAAACACCGATGATTTGGAGAGGTCCCATGGTTACTAGTGCCATTAAAACGTTTACTCAAAAAGTAAATTGGAAAGATTTAGATTTTATCATTATTGATATGCCTCCAGGCACAGGAGATACACAATTAACATTTTCACAAGAAATTAAACTAGATGGAGCTATAATTGTCTCAACTCCTCAAGAAGTAGCACTGCTGGATGTCATAAGAGGTATTAAAATGTTTGATAAACTAGATGTTAAAATTTTAGGCCTAGTAGACAATATGAGTTATTTTAAAGGTGATGATGGAAAAAAATATAAAATTTTTGGTGAAGGTGGTGTTAAAAGAACTGCTGAAGAATTCAACAAAGAATTTTTAGGTGAGATACCTATCAACCCCGAAGTTGGTAAAGCTGGAGATAATGGAAAGCCCATTGTTGAAGAAAATCCAGAACATGAAATTTCTAAAATATATTTAGAATTTGCAGAAAAAATTAAATCAACTTATCTTTAAGCTCAAAAGCTTCCATTAATTCATTCCACTCTCTCTTTGAAAGACCAGAGTCATCAGGTGAAATATTTTCACCTTTTATAAGTTTTTGAATTATATTTTTACCTTTAGCTGAAACCTCAGTGCCCCCAACTCTATAATCCATAAATGCTTCATAGGTAATTGGGACCCATTTTTTCAAAGTATCCAACATTATATCTGCATAAACTCTTATTTCATATTGTGCATGACTATCTGCTCTTAGTCTTAAAAAATTCATCAGATTTAATAAATCTGTTTTCCAATACCACTGTGTATAAGTATTTAATGTTAAATTCATTCTTGCAAGTTCTCTTGCTAAACCTTTTTTATTTTCATCAATA
>VTPL01000032.1 GCA_008638165.1 Pelagibacteraceae bacterium | reverse complement strand
ATTTAAAAAGTATAATTAGCGAAGCTGTATACAGAACTTCGTTTATAGTATCAGTCCCAGAAAATTTTTTAATAAACTCATATTTAAAAGTTGCTGAATATTCTAATTTTTATGAAGATTATAAAAAAAATAAAGAAGAGTTAAAAAACTTCCAATCAAAAGAAATTCTAAATGAAATTATCATTAGCGAAAATGATGAATTAAAAAAATTAATTGAAGATTTTACTTTTACAAGAAATAAAATTTTAGCAAAAGTAATTGTAGATCATGATAGCCCTTTTTCAAAAACATTAATAATTAACAAAGGTAGTAAAGATGGATTGAAAATTGGAACTAATATCTACGATGAAAATTATTTAATTGGAAGAGTTATTGAGACAAATTTTAAAACCTCAAGAGTATTATTGTTGTCAGATCTCAATTCAAATGTTCCAATATCAATTTCGCCTGGGGACGTCCAAGCCATTGTGGTGGGTGATGGGACAGAATCTGGTAAAATAAAATATATAAAAGATAATCTAATTGAAGATATTCAAGATCAAAGTATTGCTTATACATCAGGAACAGGTGGTGTTTTTAGAAGTGGTGCTCCTGTTGGAAGGGTATCTATAAATCAAGATGAATTTTCGATAAATTTTTACAGCAATTTTAGTCAACTTAAATATGTTTTAGTTGAAATTGAAAATTCTAATTCTTTATCTACAACAGACAATGATCAAAGAGAGATCGTTTTAGATGATACAGAGTCTGTTAAAATTAAATTATTAAATGATCAAATCGATATTTTAAATGACTCAAATAAAAAATTTTTTGAAGAAAATACTGAATTGGCCTCACAAAATAAAAACTTATTAATACAAAATAACAAATTAGAAAATAAAATTAAAAAACAGACTACAGAAATTAATCAGAATAAATTAGATCAGGAGGAATTTGAATTTCTGAAATTAAATTTATTATACAGTGCAAAATGTCAAAAAAGTGTTTTTAAGAAAGGTTATGAAGTGGGTACGCCAGAATATAAAAACTGCATTCTAAAAAAAGGAAGAGAATAAATGGTTATTTTTAGAAAAAATAAATTTGTATACAAACTTTATGCATGGTTACCAATTTTATTTCTTTTATTTTCAGTTTTAAATGAATTTGATTTAAATTATTTAACAATTGAATATTTTTCATTTAACTTTCCTTTTGTATTAATTTTTTATTTTACACTTAAAGAATATAATAGATTTGATTATCTATTGGTCTTTATAGCTGGTCTTGTGAACGATACTGTAATTGGGACACCTTTAGGATTGAGCTCATTTTCATATATTTTTGTTTGTATATTTTCAGTTTATTTAAGAAATATAACTATAAGGCCCAACTTAATTAAGGATTGGTTTTATTTTCTATTTGTAATCACATTAATCAACTCAATGAATTACTTGATTTTATTTTTTTTCTTTTCTTATGATTTGAATATAATGTTTTATGTGATTAATAATTTATTCACGTTTTTGTTATATATACCAATGACATTAATTTTTAATAACTATTTAAAAACAATAAATGATTAACCAAAGCGACAACGTTTTAAAATTAAATTCTATTAATAGAAGAATGTTTATTTTGGCTGCAGCCAAAGTTATTTTATTGGGTGGGATAGTTTCAAGGTTGTTTTTTTTGCAGGTAAAAGAAAATAAAAAATATCTTACTCTTTCAGATAAAAATAGAATTAGAGAGTGGAAATTACCACCAGTGAGAGGACATTTTGAAGACTATTTTGGTAATACTATTGCTGGAAATTTTGAAGCATACGAACTTCATTTAATCCCAGAGGAAATAGAAAATTTTAAATATACTATTAACAGAGTTAGAAACATTCTTCAGTTATCTGAGAATCAATTCCAAAAAATTTTAAAAAAGAAGGATCAGATTAAACCTTGGGAAAATTTAATAGTCTCTAACAATTTAACTTGGGAAAATTTTTCAAAGATTAACAATAATTTATATGACTTAAATGGTGTAAAACCTGTAATATCAGTTTCTAGAAATTATCCATTTAAAGAAAATTATACCCATGTATTAGGATATGTAAGTCAAGCTAACGAACAAGATATTATTTCAAATGAAATTATAAAAGAAAAGTTTGTACAAGGTCTTAAAGTAGGAAAAATTGGTTTAGAAAAAACATTTGAGAATGATCTAATTGGAACCAATTCTATAGAAAGATATGAAGTCAATGCCTATGGAAGAAGAATAAGCCAGTTAGAATTTCAAAAAGGCGACAAAGGTAAAACAATAAAATTAACTATAGATACTGAAATACAAAAACTAGCTAATGAATTGTTAGCAGAAAAGGCGGGCTCTATATGTGTTATGGATATTTTTACAGGACACGTGATTGCCATGCATTCATCACCATCTTTTGATCCTAATAAATTTGTATTCGGTATAAATACAGATGATTGGCAGTTGATTAGAAATGATCCAATGAAACCACTTGTTAACAAATCGTTGTCAGGAAATTATTCACCAGGCTCAACTATTAAACCAATTGTAGCTTTGTCCGCACTAGAAAATAAAATTATTAACGCAAATTTTAGAGTGAATTGTAAGGGACACAAGGAACCACTTGAGCTGTATGGACAAACATATCACTGCTGGAAAAAAGAAGGTCACGGAATAGTAGACATGAGAGAGGCAATGAAACAATCTTGCGATACATATTTTTATGAAGTAGCAAGAAGACTTGGTGTAGATAAGTTAAGTGAAACTGCTAAAAAATTTGGTTTAGGAAAAAAAGTTTTTGAAGATTTATTTGAAATTGAAAAATCTGGTTTGGTCCCTAGTACATCATGGAAAAAAAATGTTCTTGGTATAAATTGGGTACTTGGTGAAACTATTATAACGGGTATTGGACAAGGTTATATTCAGACAACACCTATTCAACTTTGTTTAATGACAGCACAAATTGCAAATGGTGGACATAAGATAATTCCAAAATTAATTGTAGACAGCAAAACTGATGATGAAGATAAATTTTCACCTATTGTGGAAGACGCAAAAAACATGAAATTAGTTCAAGACGCCATGTTTAGTTCAACTAATGAAGTTCGAGGAACCTCATATAAATCAAGAATAGATGATCCTAAATATCAATTTGCAGGTAAAACAGGAACAGCTCAAGTCAAAAGAATTACAAAACAAGATCGTGAATTAGATCTTGATACTTCTGAAATACCTTATGAGGAAAGAGATCATGCTTTGTATATAGCATTTGGACCTTATAAAAATCCAAGGTATGCAGTCAGCATTGTTATAGAGCATGGTGGTTCAGGAGGAGCTGTTGCTGCACCACTCGCAAAACAATTATTTAAAAAAATAATTGATCGTCATGAAATTAGAAAAAATTTTGAAAGTAATAAATATCTTAATATATAAATGTACTTACATAATAGACTAGAAAGTAAATCTAATTTTTTTCAAAAGATAAAAGATGTTGATTTTATTTTATTAGCAGGAATTTTACTTCTTGGAATCATTAGTATTTCAACAATGTACTCAACTGACGGTGGTCAAGTTTTGTTTCATACAAAAAGTCATTTTGTAAAATTTGTATTATTTACAGGACTAATGTTGCTAATCTCTTTTTTAAACATAAGATTTTGGTTCTCTATTAGTTACATTGCGTATTTCATTATAATTCTGATGTTAATCTGGACAGTTAATTTTGGTATTACAGCGTCAGGATCTCAAAGATGGATAAATCTTTACTTTATTAATCTCCAACCCTCTGAATTAATGAAAATTTTTATCATCTTATGTCTAGCAAAATATTTCCACAGAAAAAGATTAGAAAATGTTAATTCGTTTTATTCTATTATTTTTTCAATGATCATTATTTTGTTGCCAATGAGCTTAGTGATTATTCAGCCTGATTTAGGTACTTCAATTTTAATCTCAATTAGTGGAATTTTAGTTTTATGGTTTTCTGGTTTAAACCATAAATATTTTTTTTATTCATTTCTGATATCCATTTTGTCACTTCCATTCATTATATCTTTTTTGAAACCTTACCAAAAACTGAGAGTATTGACATTTTTAAACCCTGATAGAGACCCACTTGGTGCTGGATACCAAATTATTCAATCAAAAATTGCAGTCGGATCGGGGGGATTATTTGGAAAAGGTTTTTTACAAGGTACACAAAGTTATTTAGAATTTTTACCAGAAAAGCATACCGATTTTATATTTACTTTATTTTCTGAAGAATTTGGATTTTTAGGGTCAGTTATACTTTTATTAATATATACGATTATAATTTATCGAGTTATTAAAATAGGCTCTATATCTAGAAGTTATTTTGCAAAATTATTTTGTTATAGTTTTGGTGGGTCTTTATTTGTTTTTATAACAATTAACATGAGCATGGTTTTAGGCTTACTTCCAATTGTTGGTTCTCCTTTGCCCATAATGTCTTATGGAGGATCATCTATGCTAGCAACTATGATAGGATTTGGGATAGTAATGAGTGCTAAAATTCATAGTAAGCAGGCAATAGCATAAGTATAATTTGTCGCTTAAAAAATAATTCTAAAAAGAAGTATACTTTTTAGATGAACAACAGCCTTAAAATTGGAATAGTGGGTGCGGGAATACAAGGAGTTTCAAACGCTCTTTTTTTACAAAAAAAAGGATTTGATGTAACTTTGTTTGATAGAGATGAGCCCGGAAGTCCAGCGGCTTCATATGGAAATGCGGGTCATTTTTCTCCTTATGCTTCACTTTCTTTAAACAGAACTGATGTATTGGCAGATGTGCCAGCTATGCTTTTAAGTTCTACTGGTCCTTTGGCGCTTAAGTGGAACTATGTTCCAAAAATGATTCCATGGTTCATTAAATTTATCTTAAATACATCAAAAAGAAAAATGATGCACACAGCAAAATATATGCATCAAATTTTAGACCTTGCATTACCAGCCTATGATGAACTATTTGATGAAATTGATCTAGAAGGGTTGGTTGAAAATAAAGGAATTTTATATATCTGGAATGACAAAGATTTAAAAAGTAGAGAACTTGAAATTAAAGTAAGAGATGAGCTAGGTGTTAAACAGCAATTAGTTAATAAACATGAAATACATGATTTAGAACCAAATATAAAACCATTTTATCATGCTGGTGTTTATTATCCTTATGCAAGACATGCAAGAAATCCCAAAAAAATCCTTTTAAAATTATTTGAACTTTTTTTGAAAAAAGGTGGCAAATTTGAAAAATCAAATATTCAAGAGATAAAATTTGAAAATGAAAAACCTATTTTTAAAACTGAAAAAAATGAATTTAAATTTGATAAAATTGTTATTGCGTGTGGAGCATTTTCTAAAAAACTCACAGATAATCTAGGAGAAAAAATTCCTTTGGATACTGAAAGGGGCTATCATGTTCATTTTAAAGATTGTGATCATTTATTATCTAGACCTGTAATTTTTTCTAATAGAGGATTTGGTATTACACCTATGGAGCAGGGCTTAAGAGTAGTTGGAACAGTTGAGTTTGGAGGTTTGGAAAACCCTTTATCAAAATCAAGAATAAAAAACTTAATTAATAATGCAAAATATATGCTAGGTGATTTACCAGAACATGAAGATGAGTGGTTAGGATTTAGGCCTACATTACCAGATTTTTTACCTGTTATGGGTCCTTCAAAAAATTATAAAAATGTATTTTATTGTTTTGGTCATCATCATTTAGGCTGGACTCTTGGTCCAATATCAGGAAAAATAGTCTCAGGAATGGTCGCTGAAGAAAATACTAACTTAGATTTAAATCCTTACAGCTCACATAGATTTGCTTAAGTGGGTAAATCAACAAATTTTTTTGCTTATCTATATCTGTCATTAACAGTTATTTTCTGGGCAGGAAATTTCATTGTAGGAAAATTTGCAAGTTTTTATGAAGTTCCTCCGTTTTCATTAAATTTTTATAGGTGGTTTTTTGCGTGGTTGATACTTGCTCCTTTTACATTACCAGAATTGTTTAAAAAAAAAGATTATATTTTAAAGAATTATAAACTTTTTATCATTCTTGGAATAACCAGTATTACGGTATTTAATTCTATTGTTTACTATTCATTAAATTTTACCCAAGTAATTAGTGGTGTACTGATGATTTCAACAATACCTGTAATGATCATGTTTTTTTCTTCAATTTTAAAAACTGAAAAGACAAATATTTTTCAATTGATTGGAGTTTTGTGTTCTTTTACTGGAGTAGTTTTAATTATTACCAAAGCAAATTTTGAAATCTTATTAAACTTAGATTTTAATAAAGGTGATTTAACAATGGTGGTCGCTATGTTTTCATGGGCAATTTATTCAGCATTACTTAAAAAGCAAACTTATGAGATTTCTCAATTAGGATTGTTAGAGATTATCATTACTTTTGGACTATTATTTTTAATACCAATATATTTTATTGAATATCAAATGGGTTTTAGGATTATTTTAGAAAAACCTTTTTTTCTAATTCTTGGTTACGTAGTTTTGTTTCCTGGACTTGCATCATTTATACTATGGATAAAGGGTATTTCAATGATAGGTGCAAATAGATCGGGTGTTTTTCTTCATTTAATGCCAATTCTTAGTGCAATAATGGCAATAATTATTTTTAATGAAAAATTTATGTTTTATCATATTTTAGGAGCAGTATTTATTTTAACAGGAATAATTCTCTCAAATCAAAAGAGGTCAAATGCTTAAAGTTGCTATTCTAGACGATTATCAAAATGTTTCTCAAGAGTTTGTCGATTTAGAAAAATTATCTGGAAAGTATGAATTTAAAATATTTAGCGAACCATTTGCTGATGAAGCAGATGCACTAGATCAACTCTCTGAATTTGAAGCATTATTGATTATGAGAGAAAGAACTCCAATGACTAAAAATTTAATAGACAATTTAACTAAACTTAAATTTATTATTACAAGTGGCTCAAGAAATAAGGCAATTGATTTAGACGCAGCTAAAAAAAGAAAAATAATTGTTTGTGGTACTGAAATAAATTTTTATCCAACTTCAGAATTAACCTGGGCATTAATGCTTGGTTTAGCTAAAAATTTTAAAGAAGAAATAGATAATATGTATCAAGGGTATTGGCAAACAACAGTTGGTATAGAGCTTAGAGGAAAAATTTTAGGGCTTATTGGATTAGGTCGTGTTGGTTCAGAGGTTGCAAAAATTGGCAAAGCATTTGGAATGCAGGTAATGGCATGGAGTGAAAATTTAAACTTAGATAAATGTAAAGAGTTAGATGTTTTACCATGCAGCAAAGAAGATTTAATTAAAACTTCAGATTTTTTATCAATTCATGTGCAAGGTGGTGAAAGATACAAGGATTGCATCACTCTTAAAGAGATGGATAGCATGAAAAAAACTGCTTTTATAATCAATACTTCACGTGGACCTATTATAAACGAGGATGATTTAATTATTGCATTATCAACTAATGTAATTGCTGGTGCTGGGATTGATGTTTATGAAAAAGAACCTTTGCCAGAAAATAACAAATTAAGATTTTTACCCAACGCATTACTAACTCCACATATCGGATATGTAACAGCAGAAAATTACAGTATTTTTTATACTCAAATGATTGAAGATCTTGAAGCATGTGTTAGCGGTAAGCCCATTCGTGTAATTGAGTAAATGGAATTACCAGTAATTAATCATGAAGATTATTTTGCAAAAATTGGTGATGATCATAAATTTCCCATAAATAAATTTGGAGAGTTAGCGAATTATCTCTTAGAAAAAAAAATAATTAATCAATTTCATAAGCCTTACCCATGCTCTGTAAAAACACTTAAAGGAGCTCATTCACAGACTTATATTAACAATATAATCAATAAATCATTGGATCAAAATGGAGTTAAAAAAATTGGCTTTCCATTAGTTGATAGTGTCGTCAAAAGATCTTTAGTTGCAACTGGAGGCACAGTTTTAGCATCAAAGTTAGCACTAGAGCATCGAATAGCCTGTAATACTGCTGGGGGTAGTCACCATGCAAATTTTGATGGAGGAGCAGGGTACTGTGTATTTAATGATGTTGCAGTTGCTGCAAATTATTTATTAAATAAAGGTTTAGTAAAGAAAATTTTAATAGTTGATTTAGATGTTCATCAAGGCAATGGGAATTCTGATATTTTTGGAAATAACAAAAATGTGTTTACTTTTAGCATGCATTCAAAATCCAATTATCCAGCCAAAAAATCAAAAAGCGATTTAGATATTGAATTGGAAGATAATACAGAGGATCAAAAATATATTGAAACTCTCAAAGATAGTATCCAATTGTTAAATAAGCAAAAATTCGATTTTGTTTTTTATATTGCTGGAGTTGATGTTCATTTTAATGATCGTTTAGGTAAACTAAAGTTATCCGATGATGGAATTAAAAAAAGAGAAGAAATAGTAATTGGAAATTTTTTTTCAAAAAAAATTCCTATCTGTGGTGTTTTAGGAGGTGGGTATAATAAAAATTTTGATAAACTTGTAGAATTACACTCTATTTTACATGAAACATGTGCTAAATATATTTAATCATCTATGAATAAAAAAAATCCAAATTTAACAGCTGAACAAAAATTAGTAATGTTTGAGGATGGTACTGAAGCCCCAGGATCTAGTGAATTAAATAATGAAAAAAGAACAGGGAGTTATCATTGTGCAAATTGTGGAGTTAAACTTTTCGACTCTAATACAAAGTATGAAAGTGGTTCAGGCTGGCCCTCTTTTTATCAATCTTTACCAGATGTCTTTGAAACAAAAACAGATCATCTATTAGGTTATGGCAGAACAGAGTACCATTGTAAAAACTGTAATGCACATCACGGTCATATTTTTGATGATGGACCAAAGCCCACTGGTAAAAGATTTTGTAATAATGGTGTATGTTTAGTTTTTAAACCAAAAGAATAATTATTTTAAAAGTTCTTGAAGTTTATTTTCTTTCTCTAGCGCGCGAATATCATCATATCCACCAATATGCTGTTCATCAAAAAATATTTGTGGCACAGTTCTTCTACCATTAGCTTTTTTGATCATTTCATCCATTGCTCCATCAGTTGTAGCAATATTTATTTCTTTATATTCAGCATTGTTTCTGGCTAATAATCTTTTTGCTGCATCACAAAAATTACAAAGTGGACCTGTATAAATTGTTACTGATTTCATAATTTATAGATAGTCACTTTTTTTAATTTTACTAGCTATTTCTTTTCTTGAATATTCAAATTTTTTTTTGTGTTTAATACTTTTTTCATGAACTCTTTTCCTCCACAATTTAAAAGATGATGGTTTCAGAGTTTTTCTCATAATCTTAATTACATCAGATTCTGATTTTCCAGTTTTTTGTTTAATTTCCTCAAAGGTAATTCTATCAGCCCATGCTGCCCATATGATCCAATCTGGATCATCAATTTTAGG
>VTPL01000031.1 GCA_008638165.1 Pelagibacteraceae bacterium | reverse complement strand
ACATCCTTTGATACTTCATGAAAAATTAAGTTTGGTTTTTTAGCCTCTTTTAAAAAGCTTGAACCTGATAACTCTAAGTTTAAATATCGATTAACATCTGTTTGATTTAATATCACCGGCTGACGGTGATGAATTTCTTTAATATTGTCTGATGCTTCTTCTGTAATTAGACAAAACTGATCACTTTCATAAATACCAGCAAAGAAAATTGGTTTTTTATCTTCTCTTACAAAATAATGAGGGGTTTTTTCTTTTTCCTCCCTCTTCCATTCATAAAATCCATCAGCAACTGCAACACATCTAAAATCTTTAATCAATTTTTTAAAAGAAACTTTTTCATCAATTGTCTCCAATCTTGCATTAATTAATGCTTTAAAATCTTTATCTTTTGCCCAACTTGGTACCAGTCCCCACTTTAAATTTTCTAATGTATTTCCATTTTTATATTTTTTAATTACTGGAAGCTTTTGATATGGGTGGGCATTATAATTTTCATTGTCTTCAACTTGAATTGCAGATTTTACTAATTTATCAGTTTTTGAAACAGGATTGGTAACCACATATCTTCCACACATAATAAAAAGATAATACTAATAATTTTTAGAATTCACAAAGAAATCGTTTTTCTAACTTCAGTAATAAAAAAGCCCAATTACAAACTAATTATAATTGGGCTTTTTAGAATAAATTATGATTTAACAGTTCTTAAATATGGAAGCTTAATATCAAGTTCTCCATATTTTTCTTTTGCCTGCTCATCATTAAGAGACAAAGCAACAATTACATCTTGTCCAACTTGCCAATCTGCGGGTGTTGCAATTGGTTTTTGGTAGGTTTTTTGTAATGCATCTAAAGCTCTTAATACTTCAGCAAAATTTCTACCAATTGTCATTGGATAAGTCATAACTAACTGAAGTTTTTTCTCAGGACTGATAATAAAAACACTTCTTACCGTTGCAGAATCTGCTGGTGTTCTTCCTTCAGGTAAATGTGCCTCAGAAGGTAACATATCAAAAGCTTTTGCAACTTTTAAATCCGTGTCAGCTATAATTGGAAATCCAGCTTTAGAACCACCGAATTTTTCAATATCCGCTTTCCATTTAGTATGATCTTCTGCAGAGTCTACTGAAATACCAATTACCTTTGTATTTCTTTTAGCCCATTCATCACTCAATTTTGCAACCGCAGAAAACTCTGTTGTACAAACGGGTGTGAAATCTTTTGGGTGTGAAAATAATATTCCCCAACTATCTCCAATATAATCATGTAAGCTTAGCTCACCTTGATCTGTTGTTACTTTTAAATTTGGAATTTCATCATTAATTCTTAGTGACATAATTTTTTCCTTTCGTTTAAATACAGTTAGTTACTAAATAAAAATATTAAAGTGCGTCATATAAAGACTAATTAATAATATTTAGGTTTCACAAAGAAATCATTTCGATCCATTGTGGTAAGCTTTAAGCTAATAATCTGATTGTTTCTCTCTATTTCAAAATCAAGAAGAGTGCCAGGTCCACCTTGAGACCAAACTGTTTTATAAAATTTTTCTGTATCTTGAATATTAATTTTATTCACTTTTAAAATAATATCATTTTCTTTAAATCCAGCTTTAGCAGCAGGTCCTTCATCATTTACTCTCGTAACCATTACTTTGCCAGTATCATCATTTGAAGTAAGACCCATATAGGGTTTAACATCTGCTGTTCTTTTACCATTTACAATAAGATCGTTTAATATGGGTTTTAAATCATTAATAGGAACAAATAAATTTCCAGGTGATGGTACTCCTTCAGCTGCAGCATCTGAAACATATAAAGACCCAATTCCTAATAGCTCACCAAATTCATTAATTAAAGCAGAGCCTGCAAAAGAAGTATTCATTGGATGAGTGTAAATTGGTTTATCTAAAAAATACTCCCACCATCCGGTAAAAGATCTTCGAGATACCATTTTAACTGCAGAGGGAGCCCCTTCAGTTAAGTACGGCAATACATAAAGTAAGTCCTCTTTATTTAATTTATCCGAATTGCCTATTTGAAGTGGAGTTAGTTTTGAAGGTAAAATTGTTTTTAAAATACCAAAACCAGTGGTGTGATCATATCCTGCTAGTTCTGCAGGTACCACTCCTCCATTTGGCAAAGTGATTGTTATGGTTTCTGCTTCAACCACAATATATCCAATCGTTAATATATGTTTATCATCTATAACAATTCCATTGCCTCCTCTAATCGTTCCAAGAGAGTTCGCAGTTCTTGCATCAGATGGCACTATGCTGTCAATTTTAACAACTGATTGATAAATTCTTCTTACATCTTCTTCTGAGGTAATTTTTTTTTGTTCAGATAAAGAAATGCTTGCAGTTGAAATTAAAAATATGAAAATTAATATTAAAGATCTCAATATCCTAATTTACTAAATCGCCAAGTTGTATTCAATATAATAAATATTTGAGATAATATTATATTTAATGAGATTTAATATTTGATGTTAAACCTGTATTTGCAATATTTAAAATCATCTCATCATAATTAATATCTAAATTTAATTTACAAGATCTGTAAAAATAACCTTTTCTAAGACCGGGCATAAGATTGGCTTCCATAAAATGTCCTCTTCCTAAATGGTCCATTTTAATATCAATTCTACCAAATGATTTTCCACCTAAAGCAGTAAAAGATTTTTTAGCAATTTTTTCTAAATCTCTAAAGATTTTAATGTCTGTTACAGCAGTTACAATTTCCTCATCATTTTTTTTA
This sequence comes from Pelagibacteraceae bacterium, assembly GCA_008638165.1. Taxonomy (GTDB): domain Bacteria; phylum Pseudomonadota; class Alphaproteobacteria; order Pelagibacterales; family Pelagibacteraceae; genus Pelagibacter. The sequence continues at coordinate 6,716 of VTPL01000031.1, read as the reverse complement.
ATATCAAAATCTAGAATACAATGGCCATTGATATTTTCTTTAGTAGTAATTTCTATTGGCATGGCTGTCAAATTTCCAGTTATGCTCTCTTGTAATATACCAACGCTATATTCTTTACCTGGTAAATAAGTTTCAACTAACGAGGATAAATTATATTTATTTTTAATATCTAATACTTTTTTCTTAAAACTCTTAAAATTAAAACAAATTGAATCACTATCAACGCCACGACTATCCCCACCTTTAAGAGGCTTGATAAACAATGGAAAACAAATAGGTATTTTTTTTGAAGTTTTATATTGACCTGGTTTTGCTATAAAAAATTCAGCTGTTTTAACCTTGGCCTTTAGTACAATTTTTTTTGCTTTATCTTTATTACTTTCATTATTCAATGAAGTGGTATCAGAACCAATATAAGGTATATCGTAAGCTTCTAGAAAATCATTTAACCAAATTTTTTCCTTACCAAAATTAAAAAATTTTACTCCTGAGAATACTAAATCAGGTTTACGTTCTACCAAATTGATAAGATCGATTTTGTTTTTAATACAGGTTATAATTACTTGATTGTATCTTTTTGATAAAATTTTTAAGATTTCATTTTCTTCTAAAATAATTCCAACATTATCTTGATGGGAATTTTTTTCTCCAAGATTTGGAACTATTACAATTTCAATTGATTTATTGACCTTAATTGTGAATATATTATCTGCTTGTTTTTGAAAAATTGCTTTTTTAATTACATTATTTTTGCTGTCTAATTTATTTTTGATCATAATAAGCATACAAAACACAAACACATTTTTAAAATGTGAGTGTTAGGTTTTTTAGATGGGTACTTTTCGAAAAATACTCGCCAGTTGATAAAGAATTTAAAAATTGTATTTGGCAGTATCTAAAAGAATTAACTTATCTTTAGTTTCACTTAATAGATAGAATATAATAAAATTAGATTTAATTTAACATCATTTATCAACACTTAATCAAATCTAAACATGCTTTCCAGCAACAAAACCAGAAGACCAAGCCCATTGAAAATTATAACCCCCTAAGTGTCCAGTTACATCAACTACCTCTCCAATAAAAAATAAACCCTGATGTTTTAAACTCATCATTGTTTTAGATGAAATTTCATTAGTATTTACTCCACCTAAAGTTACTTCAGCAGTTCGGTATCCTTCAGATCCTGTTGGATTAACTATCCAAGAATTTATTCTATCTCCCAAACTTTTAAGTGCTTTATTCGATATCTCCCAAATATTACCCTTTAAATTAATTTCTTCACAAATAATCTGGGCTAATCTTTTTGGCAAAAGATCGCTGATTATATTTTGAATATCTTGTTTTGGATTTGATTTCTTTTTTTCTTCTAAAAATTGATAGACATTTAATTTAGGAGACATGTTTACTTTAATATTTTCACCTTGTTTCCAGTATGAGGAGATTTGTAAAATTGAAGGTCCACTTAATCCTCGATGGGTAAATAACATGCCCTCTTCAAATAATATTTTCTTAAACGAAACCACAGCTTCAACTGAAAGCCCTGTTAATTCTTTACAAATATTTAAAATTTTTTCATTAAAAGTAAGGGGCACTAATGCTGGTAAAGTTTCAATGATATTCATGCCAAATTTCTTTGCTACTTCATATCCAAATGAACTTGCACCAATTTTTGGAACCGATAAACCTCCTGTTGCAACCACAAGTGAATTGCTTTTATAAATATTATCAGCTGATTTAACTACATATTCATTATTATCTTTATCAACTTCATTAACAACAAACTCTTTTTTAATTTCAACATTTGCCCATTCACATTCTAATAACAGCATATCAATTATTTGCTGGGCACTCTTATCACAAAACAATTGACCTAATTTCTTTTCATGAAAATCTATTTTGTGTTTTTTAACTAAGTTAATAAAATCATGTTGGGTGTATTGGCTTAACGCTGATCGTACGAACTTTGGATTTTGTGAGATAAATTTATCTGGTTTGGTATTCAAATTGGTAAAATTACATCTTCCGCCACCAGAAATTCTAATTTTTTCACCAATTTTTTTAGCGTGATCGACTAAAAGTACTTTTCGACCTCTTTTACCAGCTTCAATCGCACACATCATACCAGCGGCGCCAGCACCAATAATGATTACATCATAATTAAAATTCATAACAAAAATTAAAAAATATTTATGAGGTTTAATTCAATTTACTTTTAACAAAATCCAACCAATTTCTTATTTCTCTGGTTCTATTCTCAAAATCTAATTTTTTATCTTCTTGCTTGATATAATTAATATGATTTTGAAATTCCTCTTCGTCTTTAAAATATTTATTTCTAATCATTCGATCTTTTCTTTCGTTTGAAAGATTTACCATTTGATAATATTCATAATCAGGATGATATTGAAGTCCCCAAATTTCTGAATTACCCGACTTAAAATACATACCCATTACATTATTAATCTTATCACTTGATAATAAAGTTGCACCACTTGGAATTTCACACACTTCATCAAAATTAAATGCTGGAGTGGTAAACGTTTGTTTTTTATTTTTATAAATTAAATTTTTTTGCCCTTCTTCATTTATTGCCACATCTGAGGCAATTCCAATATGAGCTCCTTTAGTGGCTGGTGCAACTTTTCCTCCTGCAGCAGTAGAGCAAACTTGTAACCCCCAACAAATAGCTAAAATTTTTTTATCATGTTTAAAACAATTCGATGCAAAGTTGATATGTTTTTTAATTTCATCAGTCATATCGTTTATTCGCATTGCACCACCTGTAAAAATGATACCATGATAATGACTAATGTTTTCTAAAGCCTCTTTTGTTTCCTCATCTTTTCCAGGATTAATGATTTTAACATTGGTATTTGGTTCTAATTTTAATACTAAATTTTTTAAATTTTCTGATGCTGACGCCCCTGCTGCTCTAATAAAAACTTCTGAGTCTTCGGGTATATTTCCTTCTACAATCAGGATATTTAAACTCATTAAAATAAAGTACCTGACATACTGTGTTGATACATAACCTTCATATCTGCTTCAGTTAATTTTTTTGGATTTCCGCCTGTGGATGGATCTGCTAAAGCCATTTTTGATAAACGATCTAATTGTAAATCTTTTTCCTCAATAACTTCTGATAATTTATGAGGCATATCTAATTTTTTTCTTAAATCTAAAACCCAGTTAATAAATCCATCAAAAGATCGATCTTTTAATTCTAGGTAATTGCATATCTTAATTATTTTCTCTTCTATGACATCTTTATTAAAAGTTAATACATAAGGCATAAAGATTGCATTCGATAAACCATGATGAACATTATTTAATGCATTAACTGGATGACTTAATGAATGAATTGCACCCAAACCTTTTTGAAATGCAGTTGATCCCATACTTGCAGCAGTAATCATATTCATTCTTGCTTCAATATTAGATCCATTGTTTACCGCTTCTAATAACCATTTATTAATAATTCTCATTCCCTCTAATGCAATTCCATCAGCCATAGGATGATATCCTGGTGCACAATACGCTTCTAAATTATGAGCTAAAGCATCCATACCAGTTGCTGCGGTCATTTTTGGAGGCAAACCAACAGTTAACACAGGATCTAAAATTACAATTGAAGGTAAAAACTTAGGGTGAAAAATAATATTTTTTACACCAGTTTCTTCATTTAAGATTACAGACGCTCTTCCAGTTTCAGAACCAGTGCCTGCAGTTGTTGGTACTGCTATAATTGGTGCTATTTGATCAGCGTTTGCTTTAGTCCAATTATCTCCAACATCTTCAAAATCCCAGATGGGTAAACTCTGACCCGACATAAATGCAATAGCTTTGCCAACATCCAAACCGCTACCACCACCAAAAGCAATTACACCGTCACAGTTATTATTTTTATAACTTTCAACACCTTCGTTGACATTAGTTCCTGTTGGATTGCCTACTACATTTGAATATAGCGCTACAGCAACATTGTGATTTTTTAAAATTGAAAGGGTATTTTTTACAATCTCAGTATCAGCCAAACCTTTATCGGTAACTAACAATGGTTTTGAAATATTTAAAGTTTTACACGCTTGGGCAATATCGTTTATTCTGTTTTCACCAACCCACATAGTGGTTGGATAGTTCCAATTATATTTTTGCATAATAATATTTTAGTGTTTTATGAAATTAGATGCTGTATATCACTTTCCAAAACAATTTTAACTAAAATAATTATGCAAAAAACTATTACACCAATTGATAATACTGTTTACGTTGAAAGAGAATATCATTCAGACAAAATTGAACAAACGATAGATAATTCTATCAAGGCCCAAAGAGAATGGGCAAATTTAAATGTTAATGAACGTGTTAAACTTTTAAAAAACTTTGTTGATGATTTTTTATCAAGAGGAGATGTCATTTGTGAAGAACTTAGTCGACAAATAGGAAGACCTATCTCACAGGCACCTGGTGAATTAAAAGGCTTTAAAGAAAGAGCTGATTATATGCTGTCGATTGCTGAAAATAAATTAGCTAATATCGATGTTACTAAAGACAGTAACTTTAAGAGTTATATAAAAAGAAGAGCTTTAGGAGTGGTGTTCGTAATAGCTCCATGGAATTATCCTTACCTTGTAGCTGTTAACTCAATTATTCCTGCAATGGCAGCTGGCAATACTGTTATTTTAAAACACTCTGCACAAACTCCTTTGTGTGCTGAACAATTGTATCAATCTGCAAAGAAAACATTACCAAAAGATGTATTTAATTATCTTCATTTAAATCATGAAGATGGATTGAAAGTTGTATCTGATAAGAGAATTAATTTTGTGTCTTTTACAGGTTCAGTAAAAGCGGGTTATGATGTTCAAAGAGCAACACATACTAAGTTTATTGATATGGCTTTAGAGCTTGGTGGAAAAGATCCAGCTTATGCAAGATATGATTGTGATTTAGATAAAACAGTTGAGAACTTGGTCGATGGTTCTTTTTTTAATTCTGGTCAATCTTGTTGTGGAATTGAAAGAATTTATGTTGATGAAAAAATTTATAATAACTTCATAGAGTTATTTGCCTCAAAAACCTACAATTATAAACTCGGTAATCCATTGGAAAAAGAAACAAATTTAGGACCTGTAGTTAAATTATCTGCAGCAGAGTTTATTAGTAATCAAATGAATGATGCAATTAATAAAGGTGCAAAGAAATTAATTGATGAGAATAAATTTGATTTTCCAAAGGAGCATAAAAATTACATGATCCCACAAGCTTTAACCAATGTAAATCATGATATGGGTTTTATGACTGAAGAAACATTTGGTCCATGTGTTGGTATTATGAAAGTTAAAGATGAAAGTGAAGCAATCAAATTAATGAATGATAGTCCTTATGGCTTAACGGCGTCGATTTGGACTAAAGATTTAGAGGTTGCTGAAAAAATTGGAAATCAAGTTCAAACTGGAACTTTTTATATGAACAGATGTGATTATTTAGATCCGGCTTTATCTTGGACTGGTGTAAAAGAAACTGGCAAAGGCTGTTCTTTATCAGAAATTGCTTATGAAAAACTTACAGCTCCAAAAAGTTTTCATTTAAGAAAAGAGCAATAACATGAAATTAAGCTTTAAAGGTAAATCGGCAATTGTAACTGGTGCTAGCGGTGGTATGGGGTTGGAGGTTTCAAAAAAACTTTCTGACAATGGTATTTCAGTGCTCATGCTAGATCTTCAAAGTCCAAGCAAAGAATTTTTATCAATTAATAAAAATTGTCATTTTAAAAAAGTGGATGTGACTAACTTTAAAAAAATGAAATCATTTATTGATGCTTTCTATAAAAAACAAAAAAGTATTGATTACTTGGTAAATACAACTGGTGTTTTGTGGTTCAATAAAGATGTTTCAGCTGTTGATATTCATTCTGATGTTTGGGACAAAGTTTTTGAAATCAACTTAAAATCAATGATGTATTTATCAAAAATTATTGTGCCAATAATGAAAAAAAATAAATTTGGTTCAATGGTTCATATTTCATCAATTGATGCTTTATCGGGCGATGACAAACCTCAAGATGCTTATGGTGCATCAAAAGCTGCCATGATTAGATTATCAAAATCTTTTGCTATTCAATTTGCATCTACCAATATTAGATCAAATGTTATTTTACCTGGTCCAATTGAAACAGGCATGCAAATTAGATGGAAAAAAAATCCTAAAGCAAAAAAGAACTTAGAAAAATTTATTCCTTTAAATAGAGTTGGAAAACCTGAAGATATATCCAATGCTTCAGTATTTTTACTAAGCGATCAGGCTAGTTATATTACTGGAACTGAATTAATAGTTGATGGTGGTTTAACGTCTAAACCTTAATTTTAAATCAGGCGCCTTTAATTTAAAGGCGCCTAGATTATAATTTTTATCTGTAAGGGTATCCTGCTTTATCCATTGTTTGTGCATATAACTTGAATGCATCAACAACTTTTTTAGCACGTGGACTAATCTTAGATGTTTCGTCCCAGAACTCTTTCGAGTCTTCTACAACTGTATTCCATTCACTTGCTGGAAGACTTGTAAGTTCCATTTTCTTACCGTTAACACGAAGATCAGCTTCTCCACCCCAATACCAAACTTGTCTGTAGTAATGACTGTCATTAATAGACATTCGGTATAGAGCTTGAAGTTTTGGACTTAGTTTTTCCCAACTCTTAGTGTTAGCAAAA
>VTPL01000030.1 GCA_008638165.1 Pelagibacteraceae bacterium | reverse complement strand
TTCAACCAGCAATGAAAACTGGTTTGATTGATGCTGCTGAGTTTAACAACCCAACTTCAGACTCTCAGTTTGGTATGCAAGATGTTTCTAAGCATTATCACTTAGGAAGCTTCCACCAATCTCAAGAGATGTTTGAAATACCTGTTAACAAAGGTACGTACAACAGTTTATCACCAGCACATCAAGCAATTTTGAAAAATGCTGCTTATGCTGCTAACAGTGATAACTACTTTAAAGCTCTAGTAAGATACTCAGATGATCTTTCTAAGTTAATGAATGAGCACAAAGTAAATGTATATCAAACTTCTGATGCAATCTTAGCAGAACAACTAAAAGGTTGGGATGCTGTGATTAAGGACTTTAATGACAAAGATCCTTTCTTCAAAAAGATTGTAGACTCTCAAAAAGCATACGCTAAGAAAGTAATGAAGTACTTGCTGATGAATCAGCCGAATTACAGATTAGCTTATGAAAATGAGTTTGGACCTATTGATAAAGTAAAAATCTAATAGAGTTATAACATTTTTTAAGAGGGGGCTTCGGCCCCCTTTTAGTTTGAATATTTTAAGTAATTCACTATTAATTAGAAACATTAATGAGATCATTTATTAAATTTGCAGATAATCTTAGCACATCAATGGGAAAAGCTTTTTCATGGTGTATCGTAATTTTAATGGGTGGAACTTGTTATGAAGTTTTTATGGCATACGTTTTAAATGCCCCAACACTATGGAATTTTGATTTTAGTTTACAAATGTATGGAGCGATTTTCATGATGGCAGGAGCTTACACTCTTTCAACAGAAGCTCATGTTAGAGGAGATGTTATTTACAGATTGTTTAAACCAAGAACTCAAGGTTGGATTGATTTAATTTTATATTTTATTTTCTTTTTTCCAGGCGTATTAGCACTTGCATTTTATGGTTTTGATTATGCTGCTTTAGCTTGGAAAATTAAAGAAACAAGTTGGAATAGCCCAGCTCAAATTCAAATTTATATGGCAAAATCTTTAATCCCATTATCTGGAATTTTATTAACTATCCAAGGTATCAGCGAAGTATTTAGATCAATAATTTGTATACAAACTGGTCAATGGCCAGCAAGATTAGTTGTTGCCGAAGAAACTGAAAAAATTTTAATGAGAGCAGCAGAAGAGGGAGGAGAACCAAAAGATGTTATTTAGTTTAACAAATCCTGAAATAGCCATCTTCATGATGGGATTATTTTTATTTGCTGTGTTACTAGGATTCCCAATTGCTTTTACTTTGATGGCAATGGGTCTTGGTTTTGGTTACTACGCTTATTTTGATCCAACAAAAATGGAGCACCTATTTGATAATAGGATTTTCCAACTCTTTGTACAAAATACATATACAGTCATGGATAATAACGTCCTGACCGCCGTCCCACTCTTTTTGTTTATGGGGTATCTAGTTGAAAGAGCGGGAATCGTTGCAAAACTATTTTTTGCTATTCGATTAGCATCTCATAAACTTCCAGCATCTATGGCAGTTGCTGCATTAGTTACTTGTACATTATTTTCAACAGCTACCGGTATTATTGGAGCTGTTGTAACCTTAATGGGTCTTTTGGCATGGCCTGCAATGGTCAAAGCTGGTTATGATAAAAAATTTGCATCTGGAATTATATGTGCTGGAGGATGTCTTGGAATTTTAATTCCACCAAGCATTATGTTAATTGTGTATTCTGTAATCGCACAGTTATCGCCTTTAAGATTATTTGCAGCAGCTATTTTTCCAGGATTAATGTTGGCAAGTTTATATATTGGTTATGCAATTTTTAGAGCATGGTTAAACCCTTCAATTGCTCCAAAACCAAGAGCAGAAGAAATTCCACCAACAGCGGTAATTATGAAAGAAGTATTTGTTTCATTCTTGCCTCTATTTTCTTTAATAATATTAGTTCTTGGAACAATATTGGCAGGTATTGCAACACCAGCAGAAGCCGCAGCTGTGGGTGCATTTGGTGCGATAGTTCTATCTTATTTTTATAAAACTTTAAAATGGAAGAATTTTAAAGAGTCAGTATTTCTAACTGCAAAGACAACAGCCATGATAATGTGGCTGTTTATTGGATCTTGGACATTTGCCTCTGTATTTTCTTATCTTGGGGGTCATGAAGTATTTGAACATTTCTTTAAATCACTTGATCTTGAGCCTTGGCAGTTTTTAATAATTACTCAAATAATTATTTTCTTATTAGGTTGGCCATTAGAATGGACAGAGATATTAATTATATTTGTACCAATCTTTTTACCTCTTGTTGAATTTTTTGGAGTTAACCCATATTTCTTTGCGATGTTAATTGCTCTAAACTTACAGACTTCTTTTTTAACTCCACCAATGGCGATGTCCGCTTATTACTTAAAAGGGGTGCAGTCTAAAAATGTAGAGTTGATGGAAATTTTTAGAGGTATAATGCCGTTTTTAGGAATAGTTATATTAGCAATGGTATTGATGTATATTTTCCCAGGTATCGCATTGTGGTTACCTGAAACTTTGTTTGCAAATTAATTTTATTTATAGATGAGTGATATCTTTTCCTTAAGTGTTGAAGATCTTGCAGCAAAAATAAGAGATGCACAAATCACTTCCGTTGAAGTCTGTGAACAATACATAGAGAGAATTAAAAAATTTGATAAAGACATTAAAGCATGGGCTCATTTTGATAAAAAACTTTTACTAGAAAAAGCAACAGAGGCTGATAATCATAGAAGAGCAGGGAAGCCTTTAGGACCACTACACGGTATTCCAGTTGCGGTAAAAGATATTGTTGGAACAATTGATATGCCCACTGAATGTGGAACTCCAATTAGAAAAGGAAAATCATATTCTCAAAATGCAGAAATAGTTGATTTATTACATTCGGCAGGAGCTATAGTAATGGGCAAAACAACTACCTCAGAGCTTGCTTTTTTGGGTCCATCAAAAACAACAAACCCACATGATTATAGTAGAACTCCAGGGGGGTCTTCGAGCGGTTCAGCGGCAGCAGTTGCATCTTATATGGCACCAATTTCAATTGGATCTCAAACTGGAGGCTCAATAATTAGACCAGCCTCTTATTGTGGTGTAGTTGGTTATAAGCCATCTTATGGATTAATTTCTAGAAATGGAGTTTTAAGAACATCTTTCAATCTTGATCATATGGGCGTATTTGGAAGAAAAGTAGAGGATGTGGCTTTATTAGCAAAAGTTTTAATTAAGAAAGATCCTTATGATCCTGCAACCATATATTATTCAGCAGACAACATGTTGTCAGAAACAAAAAAAGGACCGTTGTTTGAGCCTAAATTTATTTTCTATAAAACTGAGCACTGGCAATTAATCGAAAAAAAATCAAGAGATGCTTTTGAGTATTTTATAAAATCTTTTAAAAATATAGAAACTTTCGATACTCCTTCGTATTTTAAGGACATCCATAAATATCATCAAATTATTCATGAAACTGATTTAGCAAATAATTTTTCTCATTATTATAAAAAATATAAAAAGAAATTGTCTAAGTATATGCAAACTGCAATTGCAAATGGCAATAAACACTCAGCCAAAGATTATGCTGAAGCAATTGATTTTATGAAAAGAAGTTATGAATCCTACCAGGAAGTATTTGAAGATTATCATGGTGTATTGTCACCATCTAGTCCGGGTGTAGCACCAAAAGGTCTTAAAAGCACTGGTACGGCAGAATTTAATAAAGTTTGGTCATATTTAGGAACACCATGTATTTCTCTTCCTTTACTTGAGGGCGAAAATAAATTACCATTAGGAGTTCAATTAATTGGTGATCGTTATGATGATCATAGATTTTTAGGTGTTGCCAGATGGCTAGAAAAGGAGTGTGAAGAATAAATGAATAAAATTACTACAATTGTTGGTTTGTCTTTTGCTATATTTTTTCTTGTAGGTTTGGCTACTACTTTGACTAAATCCATGATGATTGGACCTTTAGATGTATTGCCCGTTTATCTTTTAATGGGTGTTGCAATCATTATGATGATCTACGAAGCTTTTTTTGATAAAAGCTAAGATCTCCTAAGTTGACAGATTTAAAAAAAAATTCCTGGTCATTTCTTTTATTATTTATTCAGCCAATTTTTATGGCAAGTAATTTAGTTGTTGCTAGAGGAGGCGTGGAATTTGTTCCTCCAATTTCATTAGCATTTTGGCGGTGGACTATTGTATTTATAATCTTACTTCCATTTACATATTTATCTTTAAAAAGAAATTATAAAATTATTCAAAAAGAATATAAAAAATTATTTTTTTTAGGAGCAATGGGATGTGGTGTATGTGGGGCATTCCCTTTTCTAGCTGGACAAACAACAACCGTAGCAAACATGGGAATAATTTATACCTCTTCACCTATATTTATTATTTTGATTTCTGCATTATTTTTTAAAGAAAAAATAACTCTAACTAAAGTTATTGGATTAGTGGCGTGTTTGATTGGAGTTTTTGCAATAATTATTAAGGGTGATTTAGAATTATTAATTAATCTAAAATTTACCATAGGTGATTTATGGATGCTTGCTGCTGCTATTGGCTGGGCGCTATATTCAATTTATTTATTTTATTGGAAAACAGAATTGGAAATTTTCCAAAGATTCACTCTGGTTGCTTTCTTTGGCGCGGTAAGTTTATTTCCATTTTATATTGGTGAAGAAATATATTTTCAAAGAACAGTATTTAATAATGAGTTTTATTTATGGACTATATTTGCTGCTGTTTCACCAGGAATTATAGCATTTACATTGTATACGTTAGCTCAAAAACAATTGGGCGCATCCTTGACTGGATTTACGCTCTATATTTTTACAGTTTATGCGGCAATTTATGGGTACATTCTTTTTGATGAACAGTTAGAAAATTATCATTATCTGGGAACAGTACTTGTATTTTTTGGAGTGTATTTAGCCAAAAAGAAAGATGATAAGAAAACTTAAAAAAAATATTTTGCAGTTATTAATAATAATAGCATTAGTTTATTTTACCGTAGTAGTTTCAATTTATTTTTATCAAAGAAACCTCTTGTATCATCCAAATGAAAATAATTATTCTGGAGATAAATTAACAGTTGATGTTGAAAATGTTAAAATTCAAACATCAGATAATCTCAGTTTAAACGGCTGGTTTCATAAAAAAGATTTACAAAATTTTAAAACGCTAGTTTTTTTTCATGGCAATGCAGGAACTTTAGATAATAGAATATATAAGCTCAATCATTTCAAAGATATTGACATTAATTTCTTAATAATTGCCTGGAGAGGATTTTCTGGTAACAAAGGAAAACCAACTGAAGAAGCACTTTATATTGATGGTCGTAGTGCAGTTGAATGGATTATTAATAAAGGCGTTAGAGAAGAAAATATAATATTGTATGGTGAGTCTTTAGGCACAGGAATTGCAACTGAAATTGCACAAAGTAAAAATTACGCAGGTTTAATTTTAGAAACTCCATTTACTTCAATGGTAGCTGCTGCAAAAAATTTTTATCCATACTTACCCGTGAGCCTTTTGTTAAAAGACAGATATGAAAATGAAAAAAAAATAAAGAATATAAATATTCCAATTATGGTTTTACATGGAAAAAAAGATACAATTGTTCCATTTTCAATGGGGAAAAAAATTTTTGAAATAGCTAAAGAGCCAAAATATTCTTATTTTACAGAATACGACAATCATATGATGGAATATGATGAACAGCTAATTACTGCTCTAAAAAGATTTTTTATAAGTTTAAATTAAGCCACAATCTAAACAAATATTATTCCAATTTTCATTTTAAATTATTAAAATGAAAAAATTTATTATTTTAATATTTTTATTAATCAATATTCCCTCGCTTATTTCAGCTAAAGATTATGAATTTAAAGCAGAGGATTTGTTTCACTTAGATCAGATGAATTCTCATAACCAAGACTTTGCTTTATATTTTAAATCTAGAGAAAAATCAGTTTTAGCAAGAGGGGAAACAGCAAATTATATTAATGATTATCCTAAAGATCTTTATATCTATGATTACAAATCAAAAAAATCATCTCCTTTAATTTCTTATGAATGGTTTCCAGCACAAGCTAGGTACTATTTAGAGGAATATGATTTTCCAGTTTTTCCAGATGATTTTGCATATTATCTACTTAAAGATAATCAAACATTAATTATGATTAGTGCAGTTAAAAGTTTACAAGCTAATTTTAAATTCGATATAGCTAAAAGAAAGTTGGAACTTTATCCATCAAATGGAAAATTTGATTTTATAATTTCTTCATTTGCTAAAAATTGTGGTCATTCTAATTTTGAAGACAACTACAAGTGCAGTTTACATAAACCATTAATTTCTAGTAATTTAATTAATTAGTTTGAATAAATGTATTTGCAAATATTTCAGCATTAAATACTTGTAAATCATCTTCTTTTTCTCCTAAACCAAGAGCTATAATTGGAAGTTTATATTTTTTAGCAACAGCTAGTAAAATCCCACCTTTTGCTGTGCCGTCTAGTTTAGTCATTACTATGCCAGTGATTGGAATTATTTTATTAAATTCTTCAACTTGATTGATTACGTTTTGCCCTGAAGTGGCATCAAGAACTAGAATAACATCATGAGGAGCATCAGGATCAATTTTTTTTGTAACATTTGCAATTTTTTTATACTCCTCCATTAAATTTTTTTTATTTTGCAATCTCCCAGCGGTATCAATTAAAACTTGGTTAAAATTATTTTTTAACGCATCATCAATTGCTTTATAGGCAACAGAAGCAGGATCAGAACCTTGAGAAGATTTTGTAATATCAACCTCAATTTTTTTTGCCCACATCTCTAGTTGCTCAATTGCAGCTGCTCTAAATGTATCTGATGCTGCAAGCATAACTTTATTACCATTAGATTTTAGTATTTTGCTTATCTTTCCAATAGTTGTAGTTTTACCAACTCCATTAACACCAGAGACTAAAGTCGCATTTAGTTTTTCTTTTTTATTAAAAAAATTATTATTTTCTAAAGGTTTCATTAAATTGACAATGTAGTCTTTAAGAATCAAATTTATTTCGTCCTTTAAATCTTTATTGGGATCAATTTTTTTTTCAGAAATGATAGATTTTATTTCTGCTGATGCAGCAACACCTACATCAGATTGAATTAGAAAATCCTCAATATCATTTAAACTTTTGTCATCTAATTCTTTTTTTACGATAATTTCTTTTAAACCACTTTTAAAAGCAGCTGCACTTTTTTGAAAACCAATTTTAAATTTATCAAATATTCCCATTACAACTTAATATCTATTTTTTTTATATCAGATACGGGACCTTTCATTTTGATAAAATTATCTTGATCAATTGATATTGTTAAATTTCCTGTTTTAAATTCTATATCAACTTGGTTAGAAGAAATGTTATGTATTAATCCTGCAAATGCAGTAGCACAAGCAGCTGTCCCACAAGCTTTAGTTAAGCCAGCTCCACGTTCCCATACTTTAACTTTTATTAATTTTTCATTTATTACTTGTCCAATAGTTACGTTACATCTTTCAGGAAATAGTTCATGATTTTCTATAGTTGGTCCAATTTTTTCAATATTAAATTTTTCTAAATCACTTACAAAAAAAATAATATGTGGATTGCCAACACTGATTGCTGTGCCGCCTATATGTGATTTATTATCGTTATCTAGAATTTCAATTTGTAAATTTTTTGTATTTACATTTTTGGCAAGTGGTATTTCATTCCAATTAGTTTTTCCAAATCCAATTCCTGTTTCAACTAGATTATCACCGATTATATCTGATTTAAGTTCGCCCTCAGAGGTTACTAAGGAAATATTTTTTTTCCCATTTTCTTTTGATAAAAGATCAGCAACACATCTTGTGCCATTTCCGCATGCACCAGAGGTGCTTCCGTCTGAATTAAAGAAATCTATTTTAGCATCTGACTTTTCATGAGTATTTATGAATATCAACTGATCACAACCAATAAATTTTCTGTCACAAATTTTTAGAATTTGTTCATTGTTTAAGATTATTGGTTTTGATCTATTATCTATGATAACAAAATCATTACCTAAACCATCCATTTTGTACGCACTAAATTCCATATCTAGTTATTTAACTTATTTATTGACTTTTTGTACCTCTATTATAGTTTGCAGCAGTTTCCGCAAAAACGTTAAATTTGCGGTGTCTTTGGAAACAAAGAGATCGACACTAGTCAGCGAGGGTTCGCCCACTAGTGCGGTTACTGCTGTGTGTAATAAATATGTTTGAAAATTTAACAAATAAATTTGAAGAAATTTTTTCTTCTTTAAAGAAAGCACCATCTCTTGATGAAAATCAAGTGGATGAAGGTTTAAGAGGAATTAGGCAAGCTTTATTAGAGGCTGATGTTTCCCTTGATGTAGCCAAAGCATTTATTGAAAAAGTTAAACCAAAAGCTCTGGGTCAAGAAATTATAAGATCTACTTCACCAGGCGATATGGTTGTTAAAATCGTTTATGACGAGCTTGTAAGCCTGCTAGGAGATAGCAATGCAGATATAAATTTAAATGCAGTACCACCAGTGCCAATGATGTTAGTTGGACTTCAGGGTTCAGGAAAAACCACTACTACAGCCAAATTAGCTAAATTTTTAGAGTCCACAAAAAAGAAAAAAGTGATGATGGTAAGTTTAGATATATACAGGCCAGCAGCACAAGAGCAGTTAAGATCTCTAGGGGAACAAAACAATATTTTAACTTTACCTATAATTGAAGGCCAACAACCAACAGATATTTGTCAAAGAGCTATTAGTGCCGCAAATTTAAATGGAGCAGAGGTAATTCTTTTTGATACTGCCGGCAGAACTCAAATTGACCTTCAAATGATGAGTGAAATCAAACAAATTGAAAAAATAATTAATCCTGCTGAAACAATTCTAGTTGCCGACTCATTAACAGGTCAAGTTGCAGCCTCAGTTGCAAAAGAATTTAAGAATACAGTAAATCTATCAGGAATTATCCTAACAAGAGCAGATGGTGATGCAAGAGGTGGTGCTGCAGTAAGTATGAAATATATTTCCGAGGTTCCAATAAAATTTTTAGGAATTGGCGAAAAGATAGATAATTTTGAAGTGTTCCATCCAGAGAGGATAGCAAACAGAATTCTTGGAATGGGAGATATTGTTTCTCTTGTAGAAAAAGCTGCTCAAGACTTGGGAGAAGAAAACATCAAACAAGCGGAGGAAAATTTAAAAAAAGGCCAATTTTCAATGGAAGATTATTTAACTCAGCTAAGACAAATGAAAAAAATGGGAGGCATTGAGGGAATAATGTCATTCTTACCTGGTGTGTCAAAAATAAAATCCCAAATGGATTCTGCTGGAATTGATGAAAGCATCATTACAAAAAATGAAGCAATTATTTTATCAATGACAAAAAGAGAAAGAGAGAACCCAAAAATAATAGATGGTTCAAGAAAAAAAAGAATTGCTAATGGCTCTGGTACAGATCCAGCCACTATCAATAAATTGCTAAAGCAATTTAAAATGATGTCTGAAATGATGAAAAAGATGTCTAAAGGAAATCTGAAAGGTATGTCTGATAAAGGAATACCACCAGAGCTATTTAATCAATTAAAATAAGGAGAGACAATGTTAAAACTAAGACTATCAAGAGGGGGAACAAAAAAAAGACCAGTTTATAAAGTGGTTGTTGCAGATAGTAGATTTGCAAGAGATGGAAGATTTATAGAAAAAGTTGGTTTTTTTAACCCTTTATTACCTAAAGAAAAAAAAGAAAGAGTTGGGCTTGAGGCTGAAAGAATTAAATACTGGTTAGGCCAAGGCGCACAACCAACTACTAGAGTGGCAAGAATTTTGGGTGAAAATGATATAATCCCTATGCCTGCAAATGGAAACAATCCAAATAAAGCTGTTCCAAAAAAAGATAGAAAAAAAGAAGGTGAAGAAGCAGCACCAGCAGCAGAAGCTCCTAAAGCAGAAGCAGCACCAGCAGAAGCA
>VTPL01000082.1 GCA_008638165.1 Pelagibacteraceae bacterium | reverse complement strand
AATTTAATTGCACAATTGTTGAAAAACCTTTTTACGATCCAAAGAAAAAAATAGCCTCTTCTTAAGCTTTTATATTATAGCCTTTTTTAAGCAAAATAGAGACTACTGTTACACAGGCTATTAAAAATAAAACCATTGAACTAATACTAATCCAAATATTAAAGTCAGAGACACCATAAAAAGCAAATCTTAAACCATTAATCAAATACACAACTGGATTAAAATAAGTAACTGTTTGCCAAAAAGGTGGCAACATATCTAATGAGTATAAACTTCCACCTAAAAATACCATTGGAGTAATTACTAGTGTAGGAATAATCGACATTTGTTCAAAGTTAGAACTCATCAATCCAATTAAAAAACCAAATAATGCGAAAGTAAAAGCAACAAGCACCAATAAAAAGATCATTAATAATGGATACATCACCTCTACTTCTACAAAGAAAGTTGCAGTAATAAATATAACAACTCCAACAATTAAAGTTTTACTTGCCCCCGCTCCAACAAAAGCAATAACTATTTCAAATGTTGAAATTGGTGCTGCTAAGATTTCATAAATGGTGCCATTAAACTTAGGAAAAAATATACCAAACGAAGTGTTACTGATTGATTGTGTTAACAGTGTTAACATTATTAAACCTGGCACAATATAAGAGCCGTAACTAATGCCATCTATATTTTCGACATAACCACCGATAACTGAACCAAAAACTATAAAATAAAGAGACGTTGATAAAACAGGAGAAAACAGGGATTGCATCATGGTTCTTCTAAATCTATCCATTTCATGAAGATAAATTGCTTTAAATGCGTAAAAATTAAATTTCATTGTTTTCCTTTACTAAACTTACAAAGATTTTTTCTAATGTACTTTGTTCAGTTTTTAAATCCTTTAATTTTAAACCTGAGTCTTTTAAATCTTGAAGTAAATTTGTAATACCTGTTTGTTTTGCTTGAACATTGTATGTATAGTTAACTGACATTTTATCGCTACCTAATTCCAAATTATATTTTTCCAAACTACTTGGGATTTCAGCTAGTTGCTCTTGAAGATCAACTGTCAATTTTTTATGTCCCATTTTTTTTAATAATTCTTTAGTTTGATCAACAATTATGATTTCACCTTGATTAATAACTCCTACCCTATCAGCAATTGCTTCTGCTTCTTCAATATAGTGAGTTGTTAAAATTATTGTAACACCTGTTTTCCTTAAAGCTTCAACTACCTTCCACATATCTTGTCTCAATTCAACATCAACACCTGCTGTTGGTTCATCTAAGAATAAAATTGATGGCTCATGTGATAATGCTTTTGCGATTAAAACTCTTCGTTTCATACCCCCTGATAGCTGTCTAAGCCTTTGGTCTTTTTTATCCCACAAACTTAAATCTTTTAAAATTTTTTCAATATGAGTTGGATTAGGCGCTTTTCCATACAAACCTCTAGTATATGAAACGTTATTAAACACAGTTTCAAAACTTTCCAATGTTAGCTCTTGAGGGACAAGTCCTATTCTTGATCTGGTATCTCTGTAGTTTTCAATTATATCAAAACCATCAACTGTTACTTTTCCTGAAGTAGGAGTGACTATTCCACATATAATACTGATTAAAGATGTTTTGCCTGCTCCATTTGGTCCAAGCATTGCAAAAATTTCACCTTTTTTTATGTTAAGATTAACTTTTTTAAGAGCACTAAATCCGTTGTCGTAAGTTTTTGATAAGTTTTCTATTACTATTTGATTTTCAGACATTGTAGATGGGAAAGATATAATCCTTATTATATAGAATGCAATAAGAGGAATTGCTAAAACTATTGGATAATATAAGATTTACATTATGAAAAACAGACTAACCGCTAAAGACTTTGATCAAAGAATTTTAGAGCTTTATGATCATTATGCACATGGAAAAATTGATAAACGAGAATTTTTAAAAAGAGCTGGCAAATATGCTGCTGCAGGTGTAACTGCACTAACAATCTTTAATAGCCTTGCACCTAATTATGCTCTTGCAGAACAGGTAAGTTTTAATGATCCTGATATTAAAGCAAATTACATAACGTATAGAAGTGAAAATGGAAATGGAGATGTTCAGGGCTATTATGTAAAACCTACTAAAGCGAATGACAAAACTCCCGCAGTATTAGTCGTTCATGAAAATAGAGGATTAAATCCATATATCAAAGATGTTGCTAGAAGAGTTGCAAAAGCAGGTTTTATTGCTTTGGCTCCTGATGGGTTGAGTAGTTTGGGTGGTTATCCAGGTAATGATGCAGATGGTAAAGAGATGCAAAGACAAATAGATCGTGAAAAATTATTAAATGATTTTTTTAATGGCTTTGAATTTTTGTACAATCATGATGATACTACTAAAAAAATTGGTGCAGTTGGATTTTGTTATGGTGGTGGCGTTTGTAATGCACTTGCGGTAGCTTATCCCGAGCTATCTGCTTCTGTTCCCTTTTATGGTAGCCAAGCAAAGTCAGAAGATGTTCCAAGAATAAAGTCTCCTCTTCTTCTTCATTTTGCTGAATTAGATGAAAGAATTAATAAAGGCTGGCCAGAATATGAAGCAGCATTAAAAAATAATAAAAAAGATTATAC
>VTPL01000081.1 GCA_008638165.1 Pelagibacteraceae bacterium | reverse complement strand
AAGTGTTTTTCCGATAAAGATACCTAACCCAAGTCCAGCTCTTGATTTTTGATCGCTATTAAAAGTTTTTAGATAAGGCTCACCAATTTTTGGCAATATATCATTAGGATAACCCGGCCCATCATCCTCAACAGTAATTTCAGTAAATTCACTATCGCTTTTTAAGGTTATAAAAATATTTTTTTTTGCAAATTTATTAGCATTTCCTATAAAATTTCTTAAACCATATATAATCTCAATAGACTTAATAATTTTTTGATGATTGGAGTTTTGATCAAAATTAAATACAAAATTTTTATCACTGATATTTTCAAATGAGGTTATAATTTCATCTAAATAATCTTTTACTGATAAATCTTCATCGATAAAATCATCTTCCTCGTTTGCATTTAAGCTTAATCTTTTTAATATCTCATTACATCGATCAACCTGACTGGTTAATAATTCGATATCTTTTTCTACATCTTTTTGATCTTTAAATTGTTTCTTCAATTCCTGCGCAACTAATTTTATTGTTGATAAAGGAGTGCCAAGTGAATGGGCAGCAGCAGCGGCTTGTCCACCCAAAGATAAAAGTTCATGCTCTTTTGCCATTACCTCGTCCATTCTACTCAAGGCTTCTTTACGTAATCGTGTTTGATCTTCAAATGATAAAGCAAAATAGTTCATAAAAATTAATGCAGAAATAAGTGCCAACGGAATAGAATAATAGACATATTCATTAATTGAATTCGTTAGATTTAAAGGGCTAGGAAGTGGCTGATAAAAAAAAGTTAATGATAGAATGGATATGGAGGTAATTACCACAATAAACACATTTATTCTAAAACCCAAATTAAAAGATGAAAATATACTTGGTATAATTAAAAAAATTATAAATGGATTAGCAACCCCACCTGTTAAATATAAAAGAAATGTTAGTTGCAATATATCTATGATTAAAAATATAAATGCTGACCTTTCTGAAAGCTGAGTTTTTTTATAAATATATATTAAAAATAAATTACTTAGTATTCCTACCAGAATAGCCAAATTTGCTAATAAAAAATTAAACTCAAACTCTAATAATCTATGAACAGTGTAAATTGCTAAAAGTTGACCAAAAAAACCAATCCATCTTAGAGTGATGTAAGTTGATTTTTTTAGTGAAAAATATTTTGAAGTTTCAAAAAACTTCATTTTAAATATCTAGATTTTGAACATTTATAGAGTTAGAAATAATAAAATCTTTTCTTAAAGCTACATCATTACCCATAAGGGTATGTATTAAACTTTGATCTTTTTTAAGATCTTTAGAATATTGAACTTGAAGTAAATTTCTCGTCTCAGGATCAAGTGTAGTGCTCCACAACTCCTCTGGGTTCATTTCTCCCAATCCTTTAAATCTTTGAATGTTCATCTTGGATTTTTCCTCATCAACTCTAGCAATAAATTCTTTAGATCCTTTTTTTAATTTTTTTAAATCTTTATTGTTATTGATAATATATTCCTCTAATTCCTTTTCATCTTTAATATAAATCCCTTTGGAGCCTTTATTAATTTTAAACAAAGGCGGTTGAGCTAAATATACATGACCATGTTCAATTAGTTTATTAAATGGTTTGTTGTTGAAAAAAGTTAGCAATAAAGCTCTAATGTGAGAACCGTCAACATCAGCATCGGTCATGATTATAATTTTACCATATCTCAGGTCTTTGAGATCTATTTCTTCAGCTTTTGGATCTAAGCCAAGTGCATTTATTAAAGTAACAATTTCATTTGATGAAATCATTTTGGATAGAGCTTTAGTTCTTTGCTCTGAGCCATCTTTATTACCATTTTTTTTTAATTGAATGTCTTCTACATAAGTATTTAATATTTTTCCTCTTAGAGGTAAAACTGCCTGATTAGATCTATTTCTTCCTTGTTTTGCAGAACCCCCTGCTGAATCTCCCTCAACTATAAACAATTCTGTTCCCTCTTGTTTTCCAATTTGACAATCTGCCAATTTCCCAGGCAAACCACTTAATTCTAAAGCACCTTTTCTTCTTACATTTTCTCTAGCTTTTCTAGCTACATCTCTTGCCATTGCTGCTTGAATGATTTTTGCAAGAATAATTTTTGCAACAGAAGGGTTTTGATCAAACCAGATTGATAATTTTTCATTAACAATTGTTTCAACAATCATTCTAACTTCAGATGAAACCAGTTTATCTTTAGTTTGAGATGAAAATTTTGGATCAGGGATCTTAGCGGATAAAACACATGTTAGTCCTTCTTTTATATCATCACCAGAAATCGCTAGTTTATTTTTTTTTAATAAATTGTGCTCATTTGCATATTTATTAATAATTCTAGTCAAAGCACTTCTAAATCCTAAAACATGTGTACCACCATCTTTTTGAAAAATGTTATTGGTATAAGGGAGTAAATCTTCAGAATATCCACCATTCCATTTCAAAGAACACTCTACTTCTATATTATCTTTTTTACCCTCTATATAAATTGGCTTCTTAAATAAATCATTACCATTCTTATTTTGTAATTTTTCTCTTTTATCATCCAAAAATTCTACAAACTCTAAAACACCACCCTCAAATTTGAACTCTGTAACTTTCTCTTTTTTTAAACTTGCATCTGTAAAAATAATTTTAATACCTTTATTTAAAAAAGCTAATTCTCTC
>VTPL01000080.1 GCA_008638165.1 Pelagibacteraceae bacterium | reverse complement strand
TATGGAAATTAATATAAACTGCGATTTAGGAGAAAAATCTCCTCATCATTCAAATGAAAATGATCCTGAACTTCTAAAAATAGTAAACTCTGCAAATATAGCATGTGGTTATCATGCAGGCGATGAAGAAACGATGAGAGAGGTTATTAAAATTTCAAAAGAAAATGGAGTAAGTATTGGGGCTCACCCATCTTTCAATGACCCTGATAATTTTGGAAGAGAAAGAATGAACCTTAGTTCAAATGAGATTAGAAAATTAATTATTGATCAATACGAAATTTTACAAAAAATAGCTGATGAGTTTCAAGAAAAAGTTACTCATATTAAACCACATGGAGCTTTAAATAATATGGCCTGTGAAGATATAGAATTATCAACAACACTTGCAAAGGTTATTCAAGAACTTGATAAAGATATAATTTATCTAGTGCCTACTGGCTCAAAAATGGAAATTGCGGCTAAAAAATTTAATATGAATGTTGCGTGTGAGATATTTGCGGATCGTAATTATGAAGAGGATGGGAATTTAGTATCTAGAAAGAAACCTCACGCATTAATAACTGATCCTGAAGAGGCAAAAAAACATGTTTTAACTATGGTTCAAGAACAAGCTTTAAATTGTTTTAGTGGAAAAAAAATACCATGTGAAATTGACTCTATTTGTATACATGGCGATAACATTAGTTCTCTTGAAACGGCAAGATCTATTAATAAAAATTTAATTGAAAATAATATTGTTTTAAAGTCATTAAGTAGTATGAGTAAGTTTAATTAACTATGAAAAAAATTCTTATCGCTATTAGTTTTATATTATTAAGTTTCAACGCTTATGGTGCTGGAAGTTCTTCTAGCGATAGCTCGACAACAGTGAAGAAAACCGATTATGAAAAAGCTGTTTCTTACATCGATAAAGCTAAAAAATTTGAAGAAGACGGAAAACAAAAAAAAGCTGAAAAACAGTATGAAAAAGCGCAAAAACTTTTAATTAAATCAAATGAAAATGAACCCAATAATGCTGATACATTAAATTATTTGGGTTTTACAACTAGAAAACTTGGTAATTTCAATCTTGGGGAAGAATATTATCTTCAAGGATTAGCAATTGAACCAAAACATAATGGTATTAACGAGTATTTGGGAGAGCTTTACGTGGTTACTAATAGGATGGATCTTGCAAAAGAAAGATTAGAAGTTTTAAGAAACTGTAATTGTGAAGAATTTCAAGAGCTAAAAGAAATTATCGACGGAACACGAAAATCAAAATACTAGTTCGAGCTTTAACGTTTAACATATTGAATAATAAAATTTTTTATATACTATAAAATTACTTTGTTC
The DNA here is from genome assembly GCA_008638165.1 of Pelagibacteraceae bacterium. Taxonomy (GTDB): domain Bacteria; phylum Pseudomonadota; class Alphaproteobacteria; order Pelagibacterales; family Pelagibacteraceae; genus Pelagibacter. The sequence continues at coordinate 1,336 of VTPL01000080.1, read as the reverse complement.
GAAGACTACTTTATACTATCTCAAATAATTATTATTAACGTTATCATGTCTGCGGATAACGCAATCATTATTGGAATGATTGCTGCAAACTTTGCTCCTAAAAATAGATATCAAATAATCATGTGGGGTCTTCTAGGCGCATTGGTGTTTAGGATAATTTTTGCAGTCTTTGCATCTTATTTATTTGGTTTTGCATATATTAAAATATTTGGTGGATTGCTTTTAGTCTGGATTGTTAATGATTTGAGAAGAGATTTATTTGAAACAAAAAAAATTAAATCTCCAACAAGTGTATCCAAAGAACCATCATATATTCAAGGGGTATATAAAGTACTTTTTGCAGATTTAACCTTGAGTTTTGATAATGTTATTGCTGTGGCTGGTGCTGCAAAAAATAACATCAATCTATTAATGTTTGGTTTGTTTTTATCTGTTGTATTGGTTGGAACATTGGCAAGATTTTTTGCTAAACAAATTCAAAATTATAAATGGATAGGATACGCTGGATTGATTGCAATTTTGGTTGTGGCATTACAATTAATTATTGGTGGACTTGATGATTTAGGCGTAATTGCAATTAATGATAGCTTTAAAAAGTTTTTTTAGTAGGAGTATTTTTTACTTGGAAACTTTTTATCAATAACTTCTTTTCTAAAATTTTTAACTGCAGATTGAATTAATTTTCCAAGATTCGCATATTTCTTAACAAACTTAATATTTGTATTTGTTAAACCCAATAGATCATCGGTTACAAGAACTTGACCATCGCAATGATTAGAAGCTCCAATACCTATGGTTGGAATTTTAATACTTGATGTAATTTTTTTTGCTATATCGCTTTTAACACCCTCAAGAACAATTGAAAAAACTCCTGCTTGTTCAATAGCTTTAGCATCCTTTAAAAGTTGATTTTGTTCTCTTAAATTTTTTCCTTTAACTTTAAACTTGCCTTTAACTGATTGAGGTAAAATTCCTAAATGACCCATAACATTAATTTTATTTTTGATTAAATGTTCTATCATGGGTGCAATTCTAATCCCTCCCTCTAGTTTAACCGCATCGCATTTTGTTTCTTTAACTATTTTTTTAGCATTTTTTAAAGCCTCAGATTTATTTCGGTAAGTTTGATAAGGCATATCAACTACCATTAAACTTTTAGAAATACCTAATTTAACACTTTTTGAATGATGTATCATCATATCAAGTGTAACTTTTCTAGTTGTGTTAAATTCATACAAAACTGACCCTAAAGAGTCTCCAACTAAAATTAAGTCTGCATAAGGATCAATATTTTTAGCAATATTTTTTGAATAAGCTGTTAGACAAACAATTTTTG
>VTPL01000079.1 GCA_008638165.1 Pelagibacteraceae bacterium | reverse complement strand
CTTGACACCCTAATTTTGCCGAATATACTCCGCGGCTATCAAATTAAAGCTATGCCTAAAGTTACAAAAACTAAAAAAAAAGTTTCAAAAACAAAAACTAAAGAAATCAAACAAACTTCAAAAAAAACAGTTAAGCCTGTAGCAAAAGCAAAAGAAGTAGCTAAAGCTCCTATAAAAATTTCTGCAAATTATGTTCCAAAAGATACTGAAAAATACATGTGTGATAAACATAAGGTATATTTTAGAATGAAGCTTCAAGAGTGGAGAAAAGAATTAGTTAAAGCAAATAATGAGGCTCTATATAACGGAAGTATGGATGATAATAGCATCTCTGCAGATATAGTTGACCAAGCAAGTTCATACACAGATAAAAATGTAGAAATGAAAGCTATCAATAGACAAATTAAATTAATATCAGAAATTGATAAAGCCTTAATGAGAATTAAAGATGATACCTATGGATATTGTCTAGATACCGCTGAACCTATTGGGCTTAAAAGATTAATGGCAAGACCAGTTGCAAAATACACGATAGCTGCTCAAGAAAAACACGAAAAAAATGAAAAAGTCCACGCGGACGATTAATAATTTATTTTTGGGATAACTTCACTTTTATCCATAAAGGCATAACCTTTTTGAACACCATCTCTTTTTGAAATTTCCTCATACCATCTAGATAAATTTTTAAAATTTTGAATTCCGATATCATGCCACTCATGTCTAGCAAACCATGGAAACGTTGCAATATCCGCTATAGTGTATTCATCTCCAGCTAAAAACTTTGTCTTAGACAAAACTTCATCTACTTCACTGTAAATTCTTTTTGAAATTTTAAAGTATCGCTCTTCCCCAAAATCGCTTTTACCAGGGTTGTAATGATGAAATTGATGATGCTGACCAAGCATTGGTCCTATATAGCCCATTTGAGCCATCAACCATTGATTAATATTTGTTCGATCATCTTTATTATAAAATTTTCCACTTATTTCACCTAAGTAAATTAAAATAGCCCCAGACTCAAAAATAGTTTTATTATTTTTATGATCAATTATTACCGGTATTTTACTAAAGGGACTTATTTTTTTAAATTCTGGTTTAAACTGTTCGTCCTTGCCTATATCAACTTTAGTTACTTTAAATTCATAACCAATCTCCTCAAGCATAATACTAATTTTTTTTCCATTAGGAGTATTTGCTGAAAATAACTCAATCATTTTTTAACACCAAGACGCTCTTGGGCTGCTTTAGAAGTTGTAGTAAATTCAAATCTTAATTTTTCATCAGGTCTTGCATACTTAAAGCATCCTCTAGCAGCTAATGCGCCTTCGTGAAAGCCTGATAAAATTAATTTTAATTTACCAGGATAATTACAAATATCACCTATTGCAAAAATTCCTGGCTGATTAGTTTCAAATTTTTCTGTATCAACTTCTATCGTCTTTTTATTTAAATTTAATCCCCAATCTAAAATTGGACCAAGTTGCATAATCAAACCAAAAAAACCTAAAACATAATCAGTTTTAAGTTCTTTAATTTCACCTTCGTCATGTTTTATTGAAACAGACTCAATGCTATCTCCGCCTTTAATTGAATTAATTTGATATTGAGTAAATAAATTTATTTTTCCTGCTTTTTCTAATTCTTTAACTTTATCAACACTTGCTTGAGCACCACTAAAACCATCTCTTCTATGTATTAAATTTATTTTAGAATTTTGTGACAACTCTATCGCCCAATCTAAAGCGCTATCACCACCCCCAAAAATAGAAATAGTTTTATCTTTAAAAATGTTTTTATCTTTTATTGAATAAAATAATGATTTATTTTCAAATTTTTCAATATCTTTTAATGGAAATTTTCTAGGTTCAAATGAACCAACTCCACCAGCAATGATAATACTTGATACAGTAAATTCTGTATTATTATTTGTTTTTACGTACCAATTTTGATTTTCTTTTTTTACAATTTCTACTCTTTCATTTAAGTGAAACTTAACATTGAAAGGTTCAATCTGTTTTAAAAGATTGTTTGTAAGCTCTTCACCAGTGCATTCTGGAACAGCTGGAATATCATAAATTGGTTTATCTGGATAAAGCTCAATACATTGACCACCTGCTTTATCTAAATTGTCTACTATTTCACACTTAAGACCTATTAACCCTAACTGATGGGCACAAAATAAACCTGTTGGTCCAGCACCAATTATTAAAACATCTGTTTTTATCATTTAACCTTGTTTAGATGGAATATTTACAACTAAGCCATCAAGATCATCTGAAACGATTAATTGACAACTCAATCTACTATTTTGCTTTGGTTCAAATGCCATATCTAACATGTCCTCTTCACCATCTTCTTTAACTGGAAGTTTATCTAGCCATTCTTCATTGACATAGACATGACAAGTCGCACATGCCATTCCACCTCCACAGTCTGCATCAATTCCAGGTACGTCGTTTTGAACTGCACCTTCCATCACAGAAAGTCCATTTTGAACCTCTAGTGTTTGAGATTTGTTATCATGAGTGATGTAAGTAATTTTAGCCATTCTCTAGATATATTCTGTTAAAAAAAAAGGGCAAGTATGTATGTACATACTCGCCCTAATTTAAATCTTAACTTAGTAAAACTTACTTAGCTCTACCAGGTTGTTGCATTGCTGCTGCCCAAATGATCAGACC
>VTPL01000029.1 GCA_008638165.1 Pelagibacteraceae bacterium | reverse complement strand
TATTCAGTTCCAGAATTTATTGAAAATAATTTAGAGTTAATGAAGAAAATTATTGAAATAAAAGACGCGAAAATAGAAGATGGTGGAGCAGGAGCCTTTTATATTTTTTTGAGAAAAAAAATTATAAAATAAATTTTGAAAGGTCTGTGTCTTTTACTAAGTTATCTAGATTATTATTTATATATTCTTTATTAATAACAATCTTTTCCCCAGCTCTATCAGTTGCAGTAAAGCTAATATCATCTAGAATTTTTTCAATAATAGTGTGAAGTCTACGTGCTCCTATATTTTCAACTGTTGCATTAACTTCAGAGGCTACTTTGGCAATAGTATCTATTCCATCTTCTGAAAATTCTAAATCTACATTTTCAGTTTTTAATAAAGCAACATATTGCTTGATTAAACTATAGTCTGGTTCTTTTAGAATTCTTTTAAAATCTTCGCTCGTTAAAGCTTCTAGCTCCACTCTAATAGGCAGTCTTCCTTGAAGCTCAGGTAATAAATCAGAAGGCTTTGCAAGCTGGAAAGCACCTGAAGCTATAAATAATATGTGATCTGTTTTAATTGGGCCATGCTTTGTATTTACAGTTGTTCCTTCTATTAAAGGTAGCAAATCTCTTTGAACACCTTCTCTTGAAACATCTCCACCAACTCTATCAGTTCTTCCTGATATTTTGTCAATTTCATCTAGAAAAACAATTCCATTATTTTCTGTTGATAATTTTGCTGCTTTAATAACTTTATCATGTTCAATTAATTTATCTGACTCGTCGTTGATTAAAATATCGTGGGACTCTTTTACGGTCATTTTTTTCTTCTTCTCTCTAGCACCCATGGACTTACCCATTATTTCACCAATATTAATCATTCCAACATTTGCACCTGGCATGCCTGGTATCTCAAATGAAGCACCACTAGATCCGGTATCACTGACTGCAATTTCTATTTCGTGATCATCTAAATCACCATTTCTAAGTCTTGTTCTAAAGCTTTCTCTTGTTGCAAGGCTTGCTTTGTTACCAACTAATGCATCTAAAACTTTTTCCTCAGCTAATTTTTGTGCTTTCGTAAAAACTTCTTTTCTTTTTTTTACTTTTTCCATTGAGATTGCTATCTCAATCAAATCTCTAATTATTTGTTCAACATCTCTTCCTACATAACCAACTTCTGTAAATCGTGTAGCCTCAACTTTTACAAAAGGAGCCTCAGCAAGTTTTGACAGTCTTCTCGAAATTTCTGTTTTTCCTACTCCAGTTGGCCCAATCATTAAAATATTTTTAGGCAAAACCTCATTTTTCATTTCACCCTCAAGCGCTTGCCTTCTCCATCTATTTCTTAAAGCAACAGCTACTGCTTTTTTTGCTTTATTTTGTCCAACAACAAATCTATCTAATTCAGAAACAATCTCTCTAGGAGATAAAGAGCTTACAAGAGAACTTTTTTCTTTTTTTTCTTTTGGAACTAAAGGTGTTACGTTTGAACTTTCCATTATATTTTTAAAACTTTAATGTTGTCATTTGTAAAAACACATATTTCTGATGCAACTTTAATCGCTTTTTTTGCAATTTCTTCGGCACTCATATCTGTTTCAAGTAAAACTTTTCCTGCAGCAAGAGCATAATTACCACCAGAGCCAATTCCAATAATATCTCCTTCAGGCTCTAAAACATCTCCTGTACCAGAAATAATGTAACTATTTTCTTTATCACCTATAGCCATTAAAGCCTCTAGTCTTCTTAAATATTTATCTGTTCGCCAATCTTTTGCGAGTTCCACAGCTGCTCTTGATAAATTTCCAGCATGCTTTTCTATTTTTGCTTCTAATCTTTCAAATAAAGTTAATGCATCTGCAGTTGATCCTGCAAATCCTGCAACAACATCTCTTTTTTCAATTTTTCTAACTTTTGAAGCTGTACTTTTGACAACAGTGTTGCCCATGCTAACTTGGCCATCTCCAGCAACCACTACTTCATTATTTTTTCTTACTAATACTATTGTAGTCATTGATAATAAATGGTTACTAATTAATATTGTTCAAGTGCTGATACTCATATTGATATAAAGAGATTATCTATATATACCTCTAAAATATATGGCTAGAAAAGGAAAAGTATCTAGAAAAACTAAAGAAACCAGCATTAGTGTTGAGGTTAACATTGATGGTAAAGGTCAATATAAAATTGATACAGGAATTGGTTTTTTAGATCATATGCTTGAGCAATTATCAAAACATTCTCTAATTGATCTTAAAGTTAAAGCCAAGGGAGACACACATATTGATCTTCATCACACAACAGAAGATACGGGTATTGCAATAGGAGAAGCTCTTAAAAAAGCTGCTAAAAAATTTGTTGGAATAAAAAGGTACGCACATGCAATGATACCAATGGACGAAACGTTAACTCGTGTGGCAGTAGATGTATCAAATAGACCTTATCTAATTTGGAAAGTAAAAGTAAAAGTAGAAAAGCTTGGTGAAATGGACACAGAGCTATTTAAAGAATGGTTCCAGGCTTTTTCTCAATCAGCCGGGATTACATTGCACGTAGAGAATATATATGGGGATAACAGCCACCACATCATCGAGTCTTGTTACAAAGGTTTAGCAAGATCTTTAAGAGCAGCATTAGAGATGGATCCAAGAAATAAAAAAAGCATTCCATCTACTAAAGGCTCATTATAAGTTTAATGAATGTCACAATTGTTGATTATAATTCAGGCAATATAAGCTCAGTAATAAATTCTTTTAAAGAAGTTGCTAAAGAAAAAATTAAAATAGAAGTAAGCTCAGACTTAGATAAAATTAAATCTTCTGACAAAATAGTTTTACCAGGTCAAGGTTCTTTCAAAAGCTGTGTTGATGCGCTTAATAGCATTGATGGTTTATTTGATACTTTAAATGAATTTACAATAATAAATAAAAAACCTCTGTTAGGGATTTGTGTGGGCTTTCAAATGTTTGCTGATGTTGGGTATGAGGAAACAGAAACACAAGGTTTAGGCTGGATTTCAGGTGAAGTATCAAAAATTGATAATCAAAATGGAAAATTTAAACTTCCTCATATTGGTTGGAATGAATTAAACATAGTTAAGACTAGTCAAATCTTTAGGGATATTAAGAATAAATCTCACATGTATTTTGTCCATAGCTATGAATTTATTCCAAAAGATAAAAATGTAATTTCAGCAACAACAGATTATTCTTCAAGTATTGTTTGTTCTGTTGAAAAAGAAAATATATTTGGAACACAATTTCACCCAGAAAAAAGTGACAAAGAAGGACTTAAGATAATTGATAACTTTTTAAATTTATAAATGAAAATTTTTCCAGCTATAGATATTAAAGACAAAAAGTGTGTAAGGTTGGTCAAGGGAGACTTTGATAATAAAACCGAATACGAAATGTCCCCAGTCGAACAAGCTGGCAAATATAAAGATCATGGTTTTAAGAATTTACATGTTGTTGATTTAGATGGGGCTTTAACTGGTGAAACAGTTAATTTAGATATTATTCAAGAAATAGTTACTAAATTTGATCTTAAAATAGAAATTGGTGGAGGAATTAGAAATTTTGAAAGTATTCAGAAATATACTGATGTCGGTGTTGAAAAAGTAATTTTAGGAAGTGCAGCTATAAAAGATAAAATTTTTTTAAAAGATGCTTGTCAAAAATTTCCTAATAAAATTGCTTTAGGTTTAGATGCTAAAGATGGTTATTTATCAGTGTCAGGATGGAAAGAAAATTCAAATAAATTAACTTTAGATTATTTGAAAGAGGTTAATGAATATGGTGCAAGTAGATTGATTTATACAGATATTAATAGAGATGGAATGAAACAAAGTCCCAACTTTGAAGAAACAATAAAAGTTGCAGATACATCAAATTGTCCAGTAATTATATCTGGTGGAGTTTCATCAATTGAAGATATTAAAAAAGCCAAGGAACTGAATAATAAAAACATTGAAGGCATTATAGTTGGAAAAGCTATTTATGATGGTGATATTAAATTAGATGAATTAGCGAAAGAGTTAGATGCTTAAAAGTAGAATAATACCTTGTTTAGATGTTAAAAACGGTCGTGTTGTAAAAGGAATTAATTTTGTGGATTTAAAAGATGCAGGTGATCCTGTGGAACAAGCTAAAATTTATTCAGACGGTGGTGCTGATGAAATTTGTTTTTTAGATATTACAGCTTCAAATGAAAATAGAGAAACTATTTACGATGTTGTAGAAAGAACATCAAAAAAATGTTTTGTGCCTTTAACAGTCGGGGGCGGTGTTCGAAGTGTTGAGGATATTAACAAGCTATTAAATTGTGGTGCAGATAAAGTATCAATTAACACTGCAGCAGTGGAAAATCCAAGGGTAATAGAAGAAAGTTCTAAAAAATTTGGCTCACAATGTATTGTTGTAGCAATTGATGCGAAAAAGAAAAATGATAAATGGGAAATCTTTACCCATGGTGGAAGAAATAATTCTGGAATCAATGCATTGGAATTTGCAAAAAAGATGGAAAACAGTGGAGCAGGGGAATTGCTTGTTACTTCAATGGATAGAGATGGAACACAAGTTGGATATGACAATGAATTAATGTCAAATATAACTGCTCTAGTAAATATTCCAGTTATAGCTTCTGGTGGAGTTGGAAACCTAGATCACTTGGTTGATGGTATTAAATTAGGTAATGCAAGTGCAGTTTTAGCAGCATCCATATTTCATTATGGCAAACACTCAGTTAAAGAAGCCAAGGAATATTTGGATTCAAAAGGAATACCTGTTAGAATTTAAAATGCTCAGTACATTAGAAAAATTAATTAAACTTGCAAGAGATAGAAAATCTTCTCCTGTTGAGGGCTCTTACACTAACAAATTGCTTTCAGATAAATCTTTGAGCAAAGCAAAAGTTTTAGAAGAGGTTGATGAATTAATTGAAGCTATTGAGGAAGACACAAATAAAATACATGAAGCAGCAGATGTGTTTTATCATTTGTTAATGTATTTAGAGGCAAATGATATAAAAATCGAAGATGTTATGGCAGAATTAGACAAAAGAAAAAAATGAGTTACGACGATAATAATATTTTTGCTAAAATTTTGCGTGAAGAAATTCCTTGCAATAAAATTTATGAAGATGAATTTGTTTTATCATTTCACGATATTAATCCTCAAAAAAAAATTCACGCTTTAGTTATACCTAAAGGAAAATATACTGATTTAGATGATTTTAGTTTGAACGCTTCTTCTGAGGAAATGGTTGGATTATTGAAGGGAATTAATATTGTTGCCAAAAAACTAGGTATTTCAACTGAAGTTGGTAAGGGTTATAGGGCACTGGCCAATATAAGTGATGATGGTGGTCAAGAAGTTCCTCATTTGCATTTCCATTTATTTGGAGGTGAAAAAGTAGGAAAAATGGTCGAGTGACAATAACTATTGATAGAAATTTTTTAGAAATAAAATCTATTGATGATTTAAAAGAGAGCAAGAAACCTAACTATAATCATGCTATCAAGAAAGTGGAGCCTGCTGATTTTCAGCTTAATAAGTTTTTTTACAAAAATATAGGAAATAAGCACAGATGGACAGACCGTCTTATTTGGTCAGAAAATGATTGGATAAAATATGTATCAAGTCCAAAGGTAGAAACATATACATTGAAAATTGAAAATGATCTTGCTGGTTATTTTGAGCTAATCAATCATGCCAACCCTCAAGAAATTGAAATAGCTTACTTTGGTTTGTTAGAAGAATATCACAACAAAAAACTTGGTGGATATTTTCTATCTGAAGCAATTAAGAAATCATTTTTAAAAAAAAATATTAATAGAGTTTGGGTTCACACATGCACTTTAGATCATGAAAATGCTTTGAAGAATTATATCGCTAGAGGAATGAAGATTTATAAAAAAGAAACTATTGAAATTTAATTAGAAGCAGGCAATTTAAAAATATTTTTTTCTATTAATTGATTAATTTTTAGAGAAGAGATGTAAGTAATACTTAAATTCTGGTATATGTCTAATGTTTGCCATCCTATAAGATTGTAGTTTGTACTATTAAAAAAAATATTAATTTCATTATCATCTTTTAAAATTTTGAAATTTATGAATTTGTCATCAATAATTTTTTCTTCAAGATTTTGTATCTCATCGATTAAAAAATTTTTATCAAGAATATAGTTCAAAGGTGTTCTTTCTAAAGAATACCTATAATAGCTTCCACTGTTCGTTTTTATTACAAGGGACTTACCATTTGAAACTAAAGTTTTATTATTTGCATTATCATAGTTACAAAATATTTTTTTTGGATACTCAATTATACAATTACCTTTTTCAATTTTACCATTAATATTTTGTTCAAAGTCAAAACTTAAATTATCAGTATTTTGTAAATTATTAATGATATTTTCTTTTATTGATCCAAATGAAAAATTATTAAAATTTATTATAAAAAAAATTAATAAAATTTTTCTCATTAAAGCACATCTCTTTTACCAACATGATTTGCTTTACTTACTATTCCATCTTCTTCCATCATATCAATGATTCTAGCCGCTCTATTATATCCAATTTGAAGTTTTCTTTGTAAAAAAGAAGTTGAAGCTTTTCCTTCAGACTTAATAATCTCTAAAGCACTTTGATAAAGTTCGTCTTTATCACCACTAATTTTAGAACCATCACCAATCTCTTTTTCATCAGCAAAATTTAAGATTTCATCAACATAATCTGGTTCAGCTTGAGATCTTAAAAAATTATTAATTTTCTCTATTTCATTGTCAGACACAAATGGAGCGTGAATTCTTAGAATTCTATTTGCAGAAGACATATAAAGCATATCGCCCTTTCCAAGAAGCTGCTCTGCTCCTTGTTCTCCTAATATCGTTCTACTGTCTATTTTTGAAGTTACTTGAAATGATATTCTTGTAGGAAAATTAGCTTTAATCGTACCTGTAATTACATCTACGCTTGGTCTTTGAGTGGCCATTATTATATGAATTCCAGCGGCTCTTGCCATCTGTGATAATTTTTGAATATAATTTTCTATTTCTTTGCCAGCAACCAACATTAAATCTGACATTTCATCCACAACGACTACGATATATGGCATTGGCAATTTATGTTTTGCATTATAGCCATCTATGTTTCTAACCCCTTCCTTTGTCATTAATCGGTATCTACTTTCCATTTCTTTAACCACCCAGCCAAGTACCGAGGCAGCTTTTTTTGCTTCAGTAATTACTGGACATAATAAATGTGGAATTCCTTCATAAGTAGATAGTTCTAACATTTTAGGATCTATTAAAATAAATTTACATCGTTCAGGAGTGTGTCTGTAAAGAAGAGATAAAATTATTGTATTAATACAAACAGATTTACCAGAACCAGTTGTACCCGCTATTAGTAGGTGAGGCATCGAAGCAAGATCACCAACAATAGGTGTGCCTGAAATATTTTTCCCAAGTGCTATGGGAAGTTTAATTTCTCTTTTTTTAAAATCTGCTTTATCTAATATTTCACTTAAATAAACGTTTTCTCTTGAGGAGTTTGGTAATTCAATACCTACCGTATTGCTTCCAGGTATAGTTGCAATTCTTGCTGACTCTGAACTTGTGTTTCTTGCTATATCATCAGATAAATTAATTATTTTAGACACTTTAACACCAGCCGCTGGTTCAAATTCATTTAAAGTAACCACAGGCCCATGACTTACCTTTTTGATGTTACCGCTAACACCAAAATCTAACAAAATTTTTTCAAGAAAGGCTGGATCACTAGCCTCCTCTTTATTGGAATTTTCTCTTTCTTGCTTTGTTGGTATTTTTAATAAATCTAAACCAGGGAGTTTAAATTTAGTTTTTTCATGTTCTTTAAGTTTTTCAGCTTTTATGAATGGAAGATCTTCTTGAATTAAGTTTTTAATTTCTTCTTGAGGAATATATTCACTAATAACCTCGCTTCTATCAGTATAAGGTTTGCTTTTATCTTTATTGACAAAATTAATAAAATTTTTAATAAAATTCCAAAATCCTTTTGGACTAAAATTGATACTTATTAAAAAAAAAGCCAATATTAAAAGTAAAAGAAAAAAATACGAAATGGATGTTTGTAAATTTAGAATATTTCCAAGAAAGGTTTGGCCAAGGTATTGTCCAACAAATCCACCATTTCCATTAATATATAATTCGAATGTATTCTTGTGAAAAAAATCAAAAAATAGAGATCCAAAAATACAGTAAAAAATAGAAAAGAAAATATTTTCTATTATCAAAAACAAATCCTTACGATTGAAAATATTTATTCCAGTTACAAATAGTGTAATTGAGATCAAATAAGATATGGCCCCTATCGACTGAAAAAACAAATCAGAAATATAGCTACCCTGAAAGCCTAAAATATTTTGAATTTCAGTATTTTCTGGAAATATAAAATTAGGATCACTTGGTGAATATGAAACCAAAGCTATTAAAAGTAACGCACCAATTAAAGATATACATACACCTATAATTTCAATTAACCTGTTAATTATAAATTGAAGAGTATTGCTAGCTATTTTTTTTATATTCATTTTGATGAATCAAATATAACGCTTTGTATCATCTAATTTTTGTTGTTAAAATTAATTTGTTATGAAAGTTTGTCTTATAGGTGATGGTTTAGTCAGTTTAACTCTAGCAAATGTTTTAATTCAAAAAGACTTATTTGTAGATATTTATTCTGTAAAAAAAAATAATTTTAATGATCAATCTAGGACATTAGGTATATCAAAATCAAATATAGATTTTTTCAATAACGAAATAATGAATATTGAAAAAATTTTATGGAATATTCAAAAAATCAAAATTTTTACAGACAAAAATAATAAAAAAGAGCTACTTAAATTTGATAATAAAAGTAATCAAATTTTTTCGATAATTCGAAACAATCAATTACAAAAAATGTTGTTTGATAGATTAAAAAGAAGCAAATTTGTAAAATTTATAGGAAATTTAAACGTAAAAAAAAATCATTACAAATTAGTTATTAACTCTGACCCAACTCATCCTATTATTAAAAAATATTTTTATAGAAAAATTGAAAAAAATTATAGCAGCTTTGCTTATACAACCACAATTCTTCATGAAAAAATTAAAAATAATACCGCATATCAAAATTTTACAAAGAATGGACCTATAGCCTTTTTACCAGTTTCAGATTGTGAAACTTCAATTGTCTATTCACTAAAATCTCTAGATAAAAAAAATAATTTAGAAATGAATAGTTTGGTTGAAAAATATAATCCTATTTATTCTATTAAAAAAATAAATAGCTGGAGTAGTTTCAGGCTAAGATCATCAAGTTTAAGAAATTATTATAAAGGTAATATTTTAGCTTTTGGTGATCTACTTCACAAAATACATCCTCTTGCAGGACAAGGATTTAATATGTCTTTACGGGACATTAAATTATTGTCTGATTTAATTGATGAAAAAATTAATCTTGGATTAGACCTTGACGAATCTATTTGCCATGAATTCCAAAAAAAATCACAAAGTAAAAACTTTATTTTTTTATCTGGTATAGATTGGGTTTACGAATTATTTAATATAGAAAGTAAAATTAATTCTAATTTATTAAAAAAGTCGATTAATATTATTGGAAGTAATAAAGTTGTGAATGGGTTTCTTCAAAAATTTGCAGATAGTGGAATTCGTTATTAATTATTATTGAAGAGTGGTATTATTGTACTCATCAAATGTATATGTAGATAATATTTCTGCAATTTTATTTTTTCTTAAATCTAAATTAACCGCTTCCAATAAAACCTGTTTCTCCTCCAAACTAAATGGAGAGGCCATTGCCAGGGCATTAATAGTTTCATCTAAACTTTGTTTTTCTAATGCTTTCCAGTTAATTATAAATCCTCTTTTTTCAAATAATTGCCTTAAATCCCTAAATATTAATTCTAAGTCTGAAAATTTTAAATTTTCTTTTTTTTCACTTAAATCATTCAAGTAATCGTCAAAATTTATCTCACAGCTTCTATAAGGTTTGTTATCTGCTATTTCTTTTACAATTTTGAATCTAATTATTCCTTTTAGATCAATCAAATATCTTCCATCATCTGTTTCTTTAAAGCTGGTAATTTTACCTAAGCAGCCAATTTTATGTAAAGATGGTACTATAGAGTTTTCATTATTTATAGATTTTGGTTGTATCATTCCGATAAACTTATTTTTTTTCATGCTATCATTAATCATTTCAACATATCGAGGTTCAAATATATTAAGAGGCACAGTAGTTTTTGGAAATATAATAAAATTACTTAAAGGAAATACAGGAATTGTATTTGGCAGCTCTTCTTTTTTCATTTAAAAAATATATCACATTTAATATTGCTTGAATTAAAAAAATTAGCTAACTATAGTGTTTTTAAATGCGGGCATAGCTCAGTGGTAGAGCGTCTCGTTGCCAACGAGAAGGTCGAGGGT
>VTPL01000078.1 GCA_008638165.1 Pelagibacteraceae bacterium | reverse complement strand
ATTTTTTGTAAGTTCTCTAAAAAATTTATTCAATTTAAAATTAGTAGTTTCATTAATGGGATACAAAAATCTATTTAAAACTTTTTTGTTATTTATTCGATAATCTTCATTAATCAAAAGTTCTTGTTCATAACAGTTTTCTTTTAATATCTTCAAAAAAGGCATAAATTGATCTCTTTGCAATCCATCCTTATAAAGATTGTCTATTCGTATATTAGATGAAAATATCACGCTAATTTTTTTTTCAAAAATTTTTTTAAACAATCGACCTAATATCATTGCATCTACAATATTGGTTACTTGAAATTCATCAAAAAATATAAGTTTTGATTTCTTTTGAAGCGCTCTTACAAAATTTTCTATTCCTTTGTCTTTTTCATTATTGTTAAAAATAAAATCATGAAAATTTATCATAAATTCATTAAAATGAACTTTGCTCTTTTTAAATTTTAGATTGTTATAGTAAAAATTTAATAACATAGTTTTTCCTACCCCCACATCTCCATGAAGATAAAATCCTAATTTTATTTTCTTATTAAAAAAATTTTTTAATAGTGATGTACCAAAATTTTCTGTATAGAATTTTTCTAAACTATTTATAATTTTTATCTGATTGCGGTTAATCTCAAAATTTGAGGTATTGCAATATTCAATAAATTTATTTTGTAAGTTCATTTTTTTTCAAAATTTATTCCATATTCAGATCGTGGTCCTTTTCTAAGCCCAAAAGGCCCTGGTATAAAAATTGTCATAGGTTTTGTTCCTTTTTTTAAATCTACTCTATGAAAATCATTTGCTGATCTAAACCCAATGTAGCCTGGTCTTCGCCAAAACTTTCCATTTTTAGTAGTTTCCCAATATCCATCCCTTAAAATAATTGTAATATATGGACAAAGATGGTTGTGAACACCCTCACCATGATCATCGGCTAACATTTCGTGGATTAAGATGTTGAAAGGAAACCATCTTGGTCTGTATCTAAATAATACATAATACCTATTCATCCATGGCTTAGCTAAATTATATCTTGGGTGTGATGGCCCTCTATCTAATACAACTTTTTTTCTACCTAATTTATCTAATAATTTTAGAAACATACTTAATCATATTTTATAATTGTTCCGTTTTTTACTAAATAAAGATTTTGATTAAATATATAGGGTTTAGAAATCTTTTCTCTGGCTATTTTTTTTATCTGTTCAATTTTACCAGTTTTTAAATTTACAACAATTAAATGACCATTGTTATTCGTTAGAAAAATTTTATTACTAGCAATTAAAAATCCCTCTGGTTTAATATCTTTTCTATGTTTAGGTTTGTAAGATGAGTAAACATCATTTATTCGTAAAATGTTACCTTGATCTTTTTGAATTATAAAAAGATATCCATCCTCTGAAATAGTTATTATAAATTCATCTAAAATTATTGGGGTTAGATTGGAGCTAATATCATTTTTCCAATTCAATGATCCTGTTTTAATATCTACTGAATAAAATTCATTTCTGTTATTTGAAAAAAAAATTGATTTACCATCTGAGACTAGATTGGAAATTTTAAAATTATAAGTTTGATTGATTATATTGCTACTCTGTGTTGGTAATTGCCAAATAATTAATCCTGAGGAAATATCAACTGCTGTAATATCTCCGATTGAATTATTAAATATTACTTGATTGTCAATTATTACTAATGAATAATCAGTGTTAGAAATAGTAAAAGAACTTTCGGTTGCCAAACTCCAGCACTCTGAGCCATCTACAATTTTAAAACATCTCAACGTATTATTATAATCAATAGCAAAAAAACTTTCGTTATGAGTTTTAATTTGAGAGTTAAAAGGATAGGGATTGTTTTTAGACCAATTTAGTTCACCTGTATTTAAATTTACTGAATAAATCTTTGAAATATTATCAACAATCAACAAGTTATTTTTATCAAGTGCTAAACTCAAAATTGGGTTTAATTTTTTTTCAGCTTTTGAATAAAAATTATTTTTCCAAATAATTTTTGAATTTTGATCAAATCTTAATAACGTCCCCTTTTTATCGAAATATACTAGACCATCATTTAAAAATAAAGGCATGGAGTTCAAACCATCTAAAGATTTAAAATTAGAAAATCTATATCCTTGTATTTTATCCAGTCCACCTTTGTAATCGTATGATCCAAAATTATTGTATTTATAATTTTGACTTGAAGTGTCAGAAAAATCTATACTAATGCCTGGATTAAATTCTTTTGTAATAACTTCTTTTGTGTCAAATATCTCTACAATATTTTTGTTTTGTGCAATTTCATTTTTTTGATCATTCCAAATTCTAGAATTAGAATTAAATGAACAATTAGTAATAAATACAAATGAAAAAAAAATTGCAAAAATTTTAATCACTAAGATCTCTATTTAATCTTTTTTGAGCTTCGGTCACTATGTCTGAATTAGAATTCTCAAGTTGTAAAATTTGATTAAAGAATTCTTTAGATTTTTGTTTTTCATCTTTAGAGTAAAAATATTCTGCTAACAAATAGAGTGCTTGAGACTTCCAAATACTATCAGAGTTAGTTATTGGTTTTAATATCTCTAGAAGTTCATTTTCTTCACTTGAATCTGCATTATAGAGTGCTTTTTTATATATAATTAAATTTTTGATTTCATTATCCAAAGATGCCTCTTTAATTATATTGTCAAATAAATCATTAATTTTTGATTTTTCAGTAATTAG
>VTPL01000077.1 GCA_008638165.1 Pelagibacteraceae bacterium | reverse complement strand
ATGGAGCTGGAGTTGGTAATCATATGTCAGCTCATCCAGATATTGATATGATTTCGTTTACTGGATCTACAAGAGCAGGAAGATTAATTTCAAAAAATGCAGCTGAAACAATTAAAAGAGTTTGTTTAGAACTTGGTGGTAAAGGCGGCAACATTGTTTTTGCTGATTCTTATCCTAATGCCGTAAGAGACAGTATCAGAAATGTAATGAGCAACTCTGGTCAATCTTGTGATGCTCCAACAAGAATGTTGGTTGAAAAATCTATTTATAAAAGAGCTGTAGAGGAAGCTATTGATGAAGCAAATAAAATCAAAGTAGATACAGCTTTAAAAAAAGGAGATCATATTGGTCCTGTAGTTTCTAAAATTCAGTATGATAAAATTATTAGTTTAATAAATAGTGGAATTAAAGAAGGAGCAACTCTTGCTGCAGGTGGTCCTGAACTTCCTAACGGATTGAACAAAGGTTATTTTATCAAACCAACAATTTTTACGGATGTAAATAATGATATGAGAATTGCTAAAGAAGAAATTTTTGGTCCTGTGTTATCAATCATTCCTTTCGAAACTGAGGAAGAAGCAATTAATATTGTTAATGAAACAGAATACGGTTTAGGGAATTATTTACAAACAGAAGATAAAGATAAGGCTCATCGAGTGTCAAAAAAATTAAGATCAGGATGTGTTTACATTAATGGCAATGCCTTAGAAGCTGGGGCTCCTTTTGGAGGATACAAACAATCAGGGAATGGTCGTGAAGGTGGTGTATGGGGTCTACATGAATATCTTGAAGTAAAAAATATTACTGGCTGGAAGTAATTTTTATTAATGCATTTAATTCATCGAGGACTAGTTAATAAAAAATTTAAAGAAAATGTATTAGCTTCCTTTAAACAATCTTTTAAAAAAGGTTTTGGAATTGAAACAGATATCCATGCAACTAAAGACAAACAATTTGTTTGTTTTCATGATTTTACTTTAAAAAGAACATTTAAAATTTCTAAGAGTATTAAAAATTTAAATTATCAAAGAATAAAAGAGATAAGTAAAAGTAAAAAAGCTGAAATTCCGCTTCTTTCAGATTTGTTAAAATTATCAAAGAAAAGATTTTTTTTATTTATTGAAATTAAGCCTTTATTTACAAAAGATTTATTAAAAAAGTTAATTACAGAGACAAAAGCTTATTCAAAATGTGTGTTTATTTCTTTTAAGCATAAAAATATTTACGATATTTTAAAGATTAAAAAACAAGCTAAAGTTGGCTTATCCTTTGGCAATAATTTAAGTGCAAAAACAATTATTAATCAGTCAAAAAATAAAAATATAAAATGTATCGTTTTAGATAGATGCTTTTTAGAAAATAAAAAAATTAAAAATCTAAAAAAAGAAAAATATTTTTATACAATCAAAACTAAAAAAGATTTTTTAAAACACCAAAATAACAATTTAATTTTTGAAAATTTATAATTTTTAATTTTTAAAATAAGCCAATCGACCTAAAATTTCATCACGATCAATATAATATCCTTGTAGGTGTCTATGCCCTGAATTTGGATCAAATGCAGTTCGTCCGTGCAATAATCGTCTATTATTAAATGAAAAAATATCTCCTGGCTGCATTCTAAAATTAATTTGAAACTTTTTATCGTGTAATAAATTACCAAATCTATGGTGTGCTTTGTATACTTTGTTCATTAAATCTGGATGACAGTCTAATGCATCCATTGTTGCTACACTAAATCTAACATCATTATAATCTCCATCTTTAGTTAAAGAAATTGCTGGAGCATGAAATCCTCTAATTGATTGTTGTGTATAATCTTTATCTCTAAATTTTAATGGAACACTTACTAGAATATCAAAGATTTCTTTTTCATTATTTTTTAAATAATCTGCAACAGCAAAAGCATCTACTGCTGATGAGTCTCCACCTTGAGCTGAATTGACTAAACAATGTAAAAATTGAAAACCTGGTGGTGTTTCAAACCAAGGAAGGTCCATATGATTTCTTAGTGCATGTGTAGTATATGCTGAATTATTTGGCTTTGGAATATTTATCACTTCAAAAGGTGTTTTAAAAAAAGTTTCTCTTGTATGACTTATTCGATTTAAAACATTAAAACCTGAATTTTTTTCTAGCGGAGCATTTTTAACAATGGCAATCCCTTTATGATACAATAACTCTAACCATTCGATTAATCCTTCATCTGAATTTAAAATTTTATCGTATTCAATATGAACGCTCTCTAAATTTTTTTCTAAAGAACTATCCCACAGTTGATAAGGAGAAATATATTTTTTTTTATTTTTTAGTGTGTAGCAATTTTCTCTCAACCATTTAATATCATAGAAACTAGTATGGTTACCTTCATTCCATTTTACTTCGAGCTTACCGTCTCCTGTTAACTGAAAATCTTGAACTGCTAAATTTTCTGAAACTTCTAAAATATTAAACATTCTATGGTTAGAATCTTTATCGTGTGCTGTTGGGCAATTGTCTCTTAACCAAAAATAATTAAACTGACTCTCTTCACCATCATCCCATTTAACTACTAAATTACTTTTATTATCTTTATAAATTTTTGAAATATTCAACATAAATAATGATTATTTAGATTATTAAAAAATTCAATTCAATTTATAGTTGTGTTTAATTATGTTGCTTGAGTTCACCTTTAAATAGATGATACTATTAATCATTAAACTTAAACTTATAGGAGATAAAATAATGAAG
>VTPL01000028.1 GCA_008638165.1 Pelagibacteraceae bacterium | reverse complement strand
AATTCCAAACTTTTTTAATCTCCAATAATTATAAGGCCATGGAGTTAAAAATCCAACCGTTAACATGATGGGGACAGCCCACCATGTTAACATGGCTCCACCTGTTAAAAGATAGTCTGTTAAATTCATTGCAATTTCCATACTGACCATAGAGATAAAACTCATTCCTAAGGCAGTTTTTAAAGCATCTTTAAATTTGAAATTTTGTCTGATCAAAATGATAGTTTCCAAAATAATACTTGTGATCAAACCATTAATAATTGCTAAGATCATAATAGCTAAAACTGGCCATGGAATTTGCGTGATCTGAAAAAATAAAATTGTTCCAAAGTCTCCTATTGCACAACCTAATAAACACCACGCAGTATTTATTGCACTTCGTTTCCAAGTGTGATTGCAATACCAGTTAAACGCTGTAGTTGCCATTAAAGTTCTAGTTTAAATCTAACCCTTCTTTTTTCCAATTTTCTAGTCCCCCAATTAAATGACAACAGTTAGTAAAGTTATAAGATTTAGATATTTGAACAGCTAGAGTTGAACGATGACCATGTGCACAATAAAAAAGAATTCTTTTATCTTTTAATTTATCCTTATTTTTATCTAAATATTCATACATAGAAGGAAATGGCACTATTTCACTATTTTTAATCATACCTTCTTTATCAATTTCATTTTGCTCTCTTAAATCTATCAAAATAGCATTTGGATCTTTTTTAATTCTATTAAATTCTTCAGGTTCAATTCCATTATTTACTTTTTGACGATTAAAATCGATACCAAGTTTTAGGTTGCTTGGAACAGCCACATCCATCATTTTTGGATCTGGTAAATTTAAGTTATTCATAATCTCAACATATTCATCAACCGATTTAACTTGTAATCTGGGATTAAATTTTTTTTCTTCAAAAATTGTGCTTACTGTTTCACCTTTATAATCATGAGCTGGATAAACCAAAGTTTCTTCAGGAAGCTTTAATAATTTATTAAATATTGAATTGTAAGAGTCTTTTGGATCACCATTTTGAAAATCAGTTCTGCCAGTTCCTCTAATTAACAACGCATCTCCAGTAAAAACTCTATCACCCATTAAAAAACTAAAACTTTCAGATGTATGTCCTGGAGTGTAAATTGCTTTTAGATCTATTCCATCAATCTTAATATTTTCTTCATCTGACACTCTCATTGCAACAACATCTGCAGGAGTTTTATCTCCCATTACGGTTACACAATTTGTTTTATCTCTAAGTTCAGCAATTCCTGAAATATGATCTGCATGTATATGCGTATCAATGACTTTAACTAATTTTAAATCTAATTGATTTAATAGTTTTATATATTGATCAACATTTTCTAATACCGGATCTATAATTAAAGCTTCACGTCCTTTAGCTGATGCAATTAGATAAGTATAAGTGCTTGAAATTTTATCAAATAGTTGTCTAAAAATCATTTTAAGTTTTAATTGGGTTGCCTTTTAACCACTGGCTGTCTTCATTTATATAGTGTTCTTTTTTCCAAATTGGAGTCCTTTTTTTTATTTCTTCAATAATATATCTAGATAAAACATATGCTTGGTCCCTATGTTTGCAGGCAACAGCAATGATTATGCTCATCTCACCTAACTTTACATATCCTTTAACATGTTCAATAAAAACTGCTTTATCTTGTATATTTAATTTTTGTTCAGTTTCATTATAGATTTCCTCAAAACTTTTAATAACCATTTCATCATGACTATCATAGGTAATTCCGGTTACTTCTTTATTATCATTTAGATTTCTAACAGTGCCTGTAAAATATATATTTGCTCCAAATTTTGATGAGGCAATAAATTGTTCCGCGTCTGAAATTTTAATTTGTTCTTTTTGGGTATCTATAATTTTAGTGTGTAGCATTAACCGCCTCCAATTGGAGGAATAATACTAATTTTTTGAGATTTTGTGATCTTATAATTGTCGCTAATTATTTCATTTTCTTCAGAACAAAATGCAGAATTTTTTACAATTTGTAGAAAAGAAGTATTGCCATTAAATTTATCATTTAAATAATCAGTAATAACCTTTCTAAAGTCTTTGATTAATATAGGTTTTGGAATTTCAAAATCTATATGTCCTTTTTCACTGAAATCTCTACTTGCTCCAAATAGCTCTAATATAATTTTCATATTTTTAATTTTGATGAGTATTTTAAATCCTCTTGATTAAAATTTTGTTTATTTTCTCTAATAAAGTTTTGCATTATTAAAATTTTTTCTTGTTCAAATTCAGACACTTTTCTATTTTTTAAATTAACATACAGAGCTAAAGCTTCAAAAGTTGCAGATAGTGCATTGTTTCCTTTGTTGATCATCTCAAATTTATAATGAAGTCTTTTTTTGTCGTGATTAAAGTAGATTAGATTAATATCTACTTCTTCATCAACTTTAAGCTCTTGCCTGTAAGCAATATTATTTTCAACAATCATTGTGCTCATACCAGTAGTTTTTGCAGATTCTTCGCCCATCTTAAAAATAGTATTCAATTTATCAGCACCATATCGGTCAAATATAAGCAAATAATAAGCTACATTCATATGACCATTATAATCAATCCAATCTTTAATTATTTTTTGAGAGCTTAAATTCAGCGCCATTATTAATTAGAAAATGTTTTCTAAAAACTTTGGAAGACCGTCAGGGTTAGTCCACAATCCACTTTTACCACCCTCTTTAATTAATAATTTTACGTTATCAATTTTAAGATGAGGGTTAACAATTTTACTTAGATCATAAATAGTTATTAATGCAGCATTCACTCCCATTATTGCCTCCATTTCAACTCCAGTTTTTGCAACTGCAGATACCACACAATAAACTTCAAGTGAGTAATCTTCATCGATTAGAATAATTTTTGTTGCTGTATGATCAATTGGCAATGGGTGGCATAAAGGAATAAGTTCACTTGTTTTTTTAACACCTAAAACTGCTGCAACCTCTGCTAAAGTCACTGGGTCTCCTTTTGGCATTTGTTTATTTTTTATAAGTTCAAATACCTCTTTACCTACATAAATTTTTCCAGATGCTAATGCTCTTCTAAATGTTTCTTTCTTAGAAGAAACATCAATCATATTAAAAGAATTTTTTTGAAAAATCTCTTTAGCCCAATCTCGAAGATTTTCTTGCTCAACTACTTTTGGCTTGGTCATTATCCTCCAGTAGTAGATAAATTTTTAGTTAGGCCTGTTTCTCCAAGCTCTAAATAATGAGACTCTTTTTTAAAGTTAAGTTGTTTTAAAATTAAATCTTTTAATTCTTCAGTTTGATCATCCTTTTGCATTAAATGTCGAATATTAATTCCAGTATTACCAAACAAACAAAGTCTTAAGTCACCTTTGGCCGTTATTCTTAAACGGTTACAACTTTTACAAAAATCTTTTGAATAAGGAGCTATAACGCCAAATTTACCTTTGTAATTTGTGTTAATGTAATTTTTAGATGGACCGGCATCTTTTCCAAATGTTTGAAAAATCCAATTTCTCTCATTTAAATAATTAACAAACTTTGATGAAGGTACGTGATATTTGTTAAAGTAATCCAAATTATCTCCTGTTTGCATCAGTTCGATATATCTAAAATCAACTTCATTTGTTTTTATAAATTCAGCCCATTTATCAAAGTCTTCTTCTTTATCATTTACTCCTTTGAGTAAAACTGCATTAATTTTTATATTTTTAAAATTAAGTTCTTGTAATTTTTTTATCCCTTCTAGAATTTCTGGTAATCGATCGTGCCCAGTTATGTTCTTAAAGGTTTCTCGATCTAAACTGTCGATACTTATATTAATCCCGTCTAATCCACTTTCTTTAATTTTTTGAGCTTTTTGATCTAGGTGGTAGCCGTTTGTAGTAATTACAGTTTTTTTTATTCCTGAATGTTTTTTGATTACTTTTAAAACATCAAAAAAATCTTTTCTAACTGTGGGCTCTCCACCGGTTAATCTGATTTTGCAAACACCTAATTCAGATAATGCTTTTGTTAATCTTTCAATTTCTTTTATGTTTAAAAAAGTTCTATTATCACTTTTGTCTGCCTGATAACCATTGGGTAAACAATAACCACATTTAAAATTACAAACATCAGTAATTGACATTCTAATGTATGGAAATCTTCTGCCAAAACTGTCTTGTAACATGCTCATTTATAATTAAACTTATAATGGAATTATTTATTTATAAACATTATTTATTTTATTTTCATCTTATACACAACTAGAAGTGGTGTGGCACATGTAGTGATTTGCGAATATAGCTGAATTGATTTATAGTAATGAATATTATTTCTGAAGGAGAAAAAAATGAAAAAATCAAAAAACACACCAAATTTAAATAGAAGAAATTTTTTAGCTGGAACAGCTTCAGTAGCTGGTTTAGCAGCAACTGCATCAGTAGTTCCAATTACATTTGCAAATGCTAACCACACAGATGGTAGCAAGGGACTTCCAGATTTCATAAACTGGAAAAATAGAGATGCATTAATTGTTCATTCAGATAAAGGAATCGAAACTCATAGAAGTGCTATTGGTGAAGGTTTAATTACACCTAATGCCAATGTTTATATCAGAAATAATATGCCTACTATGAGTGATGCTCAAATCGGAGATAGAAATAATTGGAAAGTTAGTTTTGAAGGTGTGAACAATCCAAAAAGCTTTACTCTTGCTGAATTAAAAGCAATGGGAACAACTACGATTGCAACTGTTCTTCAGTGTTCAGGTAATGGTAGAGGTTTTTTTGAACATGGTCCAAGTGGATCACAGTGGCAAACTGGAGCTGCAGCTTGTGTTTTCTGGACAGGTATTCCTGTAAAAACACTTGTTGATGCATGCGGTGGAATAAGTAGTGGAGCAAACTTTATGACTTCTGCTGGTGTTGATCATGAACCTACAGGATTAGCTCCTAAAGATGCAATGGTCGAAAGATCAGTGCCTAAAAAAGTTTATGAAGACGCATTGTTGGCATGGGATATGAATGGTGTGCCACTACCAAATTCACATGGAGGTCCTTTAAGAATGATCACTCCAGGATATTTTGGAATTAATAACGTTAAACATTTGGGTAAAGTTGCATTTACAGCAGATGAGTCTCAAGTGAAATTTATGAAATCTAGTTATAGAATTTCACCAATTGGTAAAAAAGGATCTGAGTACCCAACTTGCTGGGAGATGCCAGTAAAATCTTGGATTACAAGACCAACTGATGAGACTGGAACTGTAAAAGCAGGTAAAGTTCAGATTGTTGGTGTGGCCTTTGGTGGAACTAGAAAAGTAAAAAGTGTTAAGGTTTCAGTCGATGGTGGTAACAAATGGCAAAAAGCAAAATTTATAGGTCCAGATCTAGGAAAATTTGCTTGGAGACAATTTGTACTTGAAACAACATTGTCTGCAGGGACTTACAACATTGCAAGTTTAGCTTCTAATGGAAAAGATAAGCAACCAGAGCTTAGAATGGAAAACAGAAGAGGCTACGCTCATAATGGTTGGAAAGACCACAGTGTCAATATTACAGTAGTGTAATAAGATCTGTTTAAGTAAGCTTCAGTTAATGAAATTGTTAAGACTTATTTTAACTGCTACAGGTATATTTTTTTTAAATATTTCATATCTTATTGCTGATGAAGCAAAAATGGCTAAAGGTCTTGAGATTTTTAATGAAACAGCAGTATGTGCAGCATGTCATGTTTTAAAGGCTGCGGGCTCAGAAGGAAATGTTGGGCCAAATTTAGATACCGTAGCAGTAACAACTGAATCAGTTACAGATATCGTTACTAATGGACTTGGAGTAATGCCAGCTTTTGGTGAAGATGAAATTTTAACTAAAGAAGAGATTGAAGCAGTAGTTTATTTCGTTGTAAATTCAGCAGGTAAATAAAGTTATTATTTTTTAATATCCTCCAGAGATATGTGAGTACAAGATATAGCTTCCAATTATTAAAAAAAATGTACCTTCACTAAAGTAAAGCAGTTTATGAGAATGTTTGATCATCTCATTCTTTAATTTATAACCTAAATAGCAAAAAACAGGTGCAGATACTGCAATTATAATAATAACTAATTCTAAATATTGAATTTCATGTTGAGATGAAGCACCAACAGCAAAAGCATCTATTGATAAAGCAAAAGTTGTTAATAGAATTTTAAAAATATTATCTAATTGAAATATAGGTTCTTCACTAATCAAATCTTTGTAAGAACTTATAGCTAAAAACAAGAATACAACAAAACTTATCCAATGATCAAAATTACTAACAAAAGGTCCAATTTGATCACCAACCTTTACTCCAATAAAAAATAAAGCTACATGGGCAAAAGAAATACTGATTAAGGTAAATTTGATTTTTTTATCAACACTTTTTCCAACAATAAAAGAGTCTAAAGTAACACTAATAGCTAAAATAATATTTAATAGAATGCCCATTAAATATTTCTATTATAGATTAATAACTTAAACGTAAATTCAATTTTTTAAATTTAGTTCTAAAACTCCAAAATAATTTGTTGTGATTTCCTGTGTCCTGCATAACTGTTTGCTGCCATAAATGTACCATTTCATGAGCAAGAGTATTTAAAAATTCTAATTTATTTTTATATTTTGGCATCATCTCAAGAACAAAAAAAGTAGTACCTTTTCTGTAAGATAAATATTCAACACATTGGCCAGAACCCTTAATTATTCTTTTAATCTTAATGTCATTAAAGGGGTTAAGCTTATTCTTAAATAATGATTTATTAAAAATTTTAAAATATTTCTTTATTTCTTTATAAGTAGTAACAAACTTTTTTTCAGAATCTTTGATTTCTCTTAAAATTCTTTTTTTTATTCTAATATTATACTCGTCTTTTATCTTAACTTTTTTTTTCATATGTTTGATAAAACGTTAAATATCCAAAACAGGATGATGGCTATTTAAGGCTAAATTCTAAAAAAGCAACTAAATTGTATTGAGGTTTAAACTCTTTTCTTGCCCTGAACTATTCTGTCTAAAAGTAGAGCTACAAATAAAATTGCAATACCAGCTAAAATACCTTGGCCAACATTAGCGTACTGTAAAGCCTCGAGAACATCTTGACCTAACCCCTTAGCCCCAATTAAAGATGCAACAACCACCATGGCTAAACTTAACATTACTGTTTGATTAACACCTGCAAGTATTGTTGGCATTGCAAGAGGAATATCAACCTTAGATAGTAAATACCATTTGGATGCCCCATAAGCGATAGCTGCTTCTCTTATGTTTTGTGGCACACCTTTTAAGCCAAGTACTGTTAATCTTACAACAGGTGTTCCTCCAAAAATCATAGTAATGATAACCGCTGCAACTTTACCAGTTCCAAAAAAAGCAATGACTGGAATCATGAATACAAACGCAGGCATTGTCTGCATGAAGTCCATGATGGGTCTTATAAAAGCATAAAATCTTGGTCGAGTTGAACAATAAATTCCAAGTGGAATACCTATCACAATACTTAAAAGTGCAGCTGTTCCAAGCAAAGCTAATGTTGTCATTGCCTTAATCCAAAAACCTAAAAAACCCATATAAGCTAAAAAAGCTCCTGAATAAATTGCTGCTCTTGGACCTGCTGATAATCCAGTAAGCAAAACAATCGAACTGATTATCACAATCCATGGAGTTTTTACAAATAGTAACTCCAAAGAATCTAAAACTGACCTAATACCAAATGTAATTGCATCAAATATCGCTTCACCTTTTATGACTGCAAAATCAAAAGCACTTTCAACGCCTGCAATCGATTTTAATCTAATATCAGGATGAGTTGGAAAATCTTTCATGATTTCCATGTAATTTGGGAAACTATAATGAATAGTAGAGAAGATAATAATAACTAAAGCAAAAGTTATGCTTAGTAGGATGTTATTTATCTGCATTCCTGGGCTGATATATTTATTTGATAGCCATTCTGAATATCTTTTTTCTAAAATTGAATTTGCAAACATTGCCTGAACAATTCTTACAATTAAGAAGATAATGATGCCGCCAACGGCTATCCAAAAACCTGATGCTTCAACTCTTTGAGCCTCTAAAACATATCCTTCAATTGAATTTTCTAATGATTTGATTGTTCTTTCAAACATTTCAACTTTATCAGAGTTGTTTTCAATTGCGGCCTCTAATTGTTTTTGTCTAAATTCAATAGTTGATTTGATTTGATCTATTTTTTGATAAGCTTCAGCACTAATATTGCCAAAAAAACCCCTTATAATCTGAACAATTGCAAAAGTTTCAATTATTAAAAATGCTAAAGCCCAGTTCCAGATATTTCTAAAACTGTACCATAGAGATCCTAAATAAAAAGCATTCTTATTAAAAGATGGAACATATTTTGCACTATTCCCGATTTTGTTAAATTCCCTAATATAATAGTCAGGGTGAGTTTTTACGAAATTTCTGATTTGTTCATCATTTGAAATTTCTATTTCTTTTCTATCACTCATCATGACCCTCAACTACAGACGTAAGTAAATCTTTTTGTGAAATAGCTCCTAAAAAATTACCTGAATTATCTTTTACTACTATTGGAGCGTTATTAGATACAGACTTTTCTATTAGTTTAGTCAGTAAATCATTTTCTTTCATTTCGATAGCATTTTGAGGAATAGGACCATTTTCTTTTTCGAAGTGTTCTTTTGATTTCATGATACTTTTAGCTTCAACAACTTTTAATCTTGAAATACCTTTTACAAAATCTGCAACATAATCATCAGCTGGCTTCATAACAATTTCCTCAGGAGTTCCGATTTGAATAACCATTCCATCTCTCATGATTGCAATTCTGTGACCTACCTTAACTGCTTCATCTAAATCATGTGTAATAAAGACAGTTGTTTTTTTCATTTGTTTTGAAAGATTAATAAATTCAATTTGAAGCTGTCTTCTTATTAAAGGATCTAAAGCACTGAAAGGCTCATCCATTAAAAGCACTTCGGGGTCGGCAGCTAATGCTCTTGCAAGACCTACTCTTTGTTGCATTCCTCCAGATAATTCATGGGCATATTTATTTCCCCATCCCTGTAACTCAACAATGTCTAATATCTTGTTAGCTTGTTCATATCTTTGATTTTTATTAATACCTCTAATTTCCATTGGCATTGCAATATTATCAATTACTGACCTATGAGGCATTAGTGCAAAGTTTTGAAATACCATTCCAATTTTTTTGTTTCTAAATTCTTGTAACGCTTCCTTCTCAAGACCCATCACATCTTGTCCATTAACTAATATTTGTCCTGAAGTTGGCTCTAATAATCTATTAATATGCCTTACTAAAGTTGATTTACCACTTCCAGATAATCCCATAACACAAAAAATCTCACCAGGATTTACATCAAATGAAACATCTGACACACCAATAACTGAGTTATATTTTTCTAAAGCTTCAGTTTTTGAAATCTTTTGATTTTGAATAGCATCAAGAGCCTCGTTAGAAGTATTTCCAAATACCTTCCAAACATTTTTAATCTGAATATCGCAACCAGCGTTCTGTGATGACATATTTATTTATTGAAGTACCTGGCAGAATTTATTTTCTGCCAGGTAAAATTTAATGATTGTTTTTTATAAACCTAACCAACCATCAACTGTTTTAGAGTTTTCTTTCATCCATTGTCTTGCAACTTCACCTGGATCTCTTTTTTGTACTGAAACTTCGTACGCCATCCAAGATACATCGTCACCAGTGATTTGGAAATTATTGAAAAACTCAACAATTGCTGGAGATTGTTTTTCTAAAGAAGTAGCCCATCCGATTTGGATTTGTTTTAGTGCATCTTTAGAAGCTACAAAAGATTTTTTGTACCAATCTGGATCTGCTTTTGGTTGTATCATTTTATATTTAGCTGGATCATGTTTTGGTTCTTCAAGCATCACAACATCTGCCATTCCCCAAATTGCATGAGGCTTGTAGCAATAAAATGCATAACCTTCTCCTTTTTTAATAGAGTCAAGTACTCTTGCATTTTTAACTGCTTCGGCTGCTCTGATTGGCTCAATTCCAGCATCAAGTAATTTGTAATCTCTTATTTTTACTTCGTTAACATTTGCTGACGCCCAACCATCTGCTCCAATCCAAAACTCACCTTTACCATTGCCATCACTATCCATAGCTTTAACAACCTCAGGTCTTCCAAGATCAAATATTGAAGTGATATTCATCTTTTTTGCAAAAGCTTGAGATACACAATAACCTTGATTACCCTCATAAGGTTTACTGCTTAACTTCAGAGTTCCTTTTGGAACTAAATCGTTTGTATAAGCTTCTTGGTTTGGCAACCAAATATCAGGGTGCACATCTATTTCACCTTTTCCTCTATCAATCGCTGCATAAATTGCAGTGTTATTTCCAGGAACAAGCTCTGCTTCTCCACCCATTTTATCTGTTACAACGGCTGCAAGTAAATTTGCAATAGCTGTTGCACCAGTCCAACCTGGATCACCAATTTTCACTTTCTCCGCAAAACTTGAGAAAGATACAAAAATTGAAATTAATCCAGCAACTAATGTACTTTTTAATATTCTCATTATTACCTCTCGTT
>VTPL01000004.1 GCA_008638165.1 Pelagibacteraceae bacterium | reverse complement strand
TAATTTTTCAAAAGTTAAATTTAAAACAGATTTTTCTTGTTTATCTATATATTCTTGAAAAGCATTATTAATTGACTCTATAGTTAAGTTTTTTTTGGTACAAAAAACTAGCTCTACTAAAGAAACGTTAGGTGTAGGTACTCTCATTGCAACGCCCTCTAACTTACCCTTAAGTGAAGGAATAATCTCCCCAATAGCTTTTGAGGCACCAGTAGAAGTTGGAACTATAGACTGACTTGCAGATCTTGCTCTTCTTGGATCTTTATGAGAATTGTCCAATATTCTTTGATCACTAGTAAATGCATGAATTGTTGTCATGAAACCTTTTTCAATTTCAAATTTATTGTTCAAAACATAAGCTGCTGGGGCCAGACAATTGGTTGTACAAGATGCAGCAGAGATAATTTTATCCTCATTACTTATCTCACTCTCATTTACACCAAATACAACAGTTTTATCTGCATTTTTACATGGTGCAGAAACGATAACTTTTTTTGCCCCATTATTTAAGTGCGGTAGAAGTTTATCCTTGGAATTAAACTTACCAGTACACTCAAAAACATAATCAACTTCTGATTTTTTCCAATTAATATTTTCTAAATTGGTTTCTTTTGTAAATAATATTTTAGACTTATTTACTATTAAATGATTTTCATCATATTGAATTTCAGCATTGAATTTACCGTGAATAGAATCATATTTTATTAATGTTGAGCAAGCTTCAGGACCAGTTCGATTATTTATATGTTTAATCTCAATATTTTTATTATTGCTTTCAATTATTGATCGTAAAACCATTCTTCCAATTCTACCCATCCCATTAATACCAACTTTAATAGTCATAATTTATCTCCTTAAAAAATTTTTAATTTTAGATGAAATATTTTTTACCGATAATCCAAAATGATTATAAATATCTTCATAAGGTGCACTTTTACCAAAATCATCAATACCAAAACTCAATCCATCTTTACCAATATACTTTTTCCAGCAATCTGTTCTACCTGCTTCAATTGAAAAAACATATTTTGTCTCTTTCATAATTTTATTTTTATAACCTTGGCTTTGCTTTTGAAATATCTCTTGGCTTGGAACAGATATTACTTTTGAATATATTCTATCTTTTGCAAGATTTTTAGAAACTTTTTTTGCAAGATTTACTTCAGAGCCACTTGCTAGTATTGTTATATTAATATTTTTATTTGATCTTAGAATCTCATATGCGCCCAATGAACACTTATTGGTATTTGAAAATTTTAATCTTATAGGCTCTAAATTTTGTCTAGTTAAGGACAATACACTGGGAGTTTTTTTATTTTTTAATGCAATTTCCCAACATTCTATTGTCTCCATTCTATCTGCAGGTCTTAAAATATTTAAATTTGGAATAGATCTTAACCCAGAAAGTTGTTCAATTGGTTGGTGTGTTGGGCCATCTTCTCCAAGACCAATTGAATCATGTGTCATTACATAAATAACCTGTTTTTCCATTAATGCAGATAATCTTATTGCAGGTTTACAATAATCTGAAAAAATTAAAAAAGTGCCTCCATAGGGAATAAATTTACTATGTAATGCTATACCATTCATCATGGCTGCCATCGCATGTTCTCTAACTCCATAATGAATATAGTTCCCATCAAATTTTCCAGGCTCTATTATTTTTTGAGTTTTTGTTTTAGTATTATTTGAACCAGCTAAATCTGCTGATCCACCTATTAATGAATTTTCTTTAAGTGTTAATGCAATCAGAGTTTTCTCAGAAGCCTTTCTTGAAGCCAGTGGTTTTATGTCTTGAGTCGCACTTAATTTTTCTTTTTTAATTTCCTTTGAAAAATTTTGATTAAATATTTTATTAATTTGAGTTCTATTTTTTTGATAAATCTTATTCCATTTTTTTTCCTCAATAGAGCCTTGTTGACCAATTTTTCTCCACTGACTTAATAAATCTTTAGGTATATCAAAAGCCTTGTGATGCCATTGAAGTTTTTTTCTTACAAGACTAATTTCATCACTTCCTAGAGGACTTCCATGCGATGAAGCTTTTCCAGATTTATTTGGCGATCCATATCCAATTTTTGTTCTACATGAAATTACAGTTGGTCTTTTTGCTTTTTGAACTTTTTTTAATGCTTTAAAAATTTCTTTAGGATTATGACCATTAATATCAATGTAATCCCAACCATAGCTTTCAAATCTTTTTTTAAAATTATCTGAAACAGTTAAACTTGTGGGTCCATCAATTGAAATTGAATTATTATCAAAAAGCATAATTAAATTTTTAAGTTTAAGATGCCCCGCCAAGCTCATAGCCTCATGGCTTATACCTTCCATTAAACATCCATCACCAGCTAAAACATATGTTTTATGGTTAAATATTTTTTTTCCTATCTTATGATCCAGTATTGATTGTGCTAGAGCCATTCCAACAGCATTACCAATCCCTTGTCCTAGTGGTCCTGTAGTTGTCTCTATTCCACTTCCTGGATGATACTCGGGGTGCCCAGCACAAATTGAGTTAAGTTGTCTAAAGCTCTTTATATCTTTTAGAGAAATACTTTTGTAGCCTGTTAGATACAAAAGGGAATATAGCAACATCGACCCATGACCAGCAGACAATATAAACCGGTCTCTATTTAACCAATTTGGATTTTTAGGATTAAACTTTAAAAATTTTTGAAATAAAACCGTTACAACATCCGCCATACCCATTGGCATTCCAGGGTGCCCTGAGTTTGCTTTTTGGACTGCATCAATAGATAAAAATCTTATACAGTTAGCAAGGTTATTGTGTTGTTTGTTCAAAATTATCCTGTGTAGACTTAGAAGAATCTATTTAATATTATAAACATATATATATGAATTCCTTAACTGAAAAAGAAAAAAAATTAAACACAGTTTTAGACAAACTTAAAAATTTAAGTTTTAAAAACCCAGAATTAGATAACAATATTGAAGAATTAAAAAATAAAAAAAATCAATTAGAAATTGAAAAAAAAGAAATTGAGAACAAGTATAAAATATTAAAGGAGGATTATGAGCTAATGTCAAAAAAATTAGAAGAAATAAAAGATAATCAGAAGCTTGAGGAAAGAAAGCAAATTGAATTCTCTGAAAAAATAGATGAATTAAATCAAGAAACAGATACTCTGTTAGAGGAAATAGACAAATGGCAAACGTAAGCATTAAATTCAATGGAAAACAGTTTTTGTTATCTTGTGATGATGGGCAGGAAGAACATCTTGAAGAACTCTTGATACAATTAAATAAAAAATTTAATGAGTTAAAAAACGATCTTGGAAATTTGGGTGAAAATAAATTACTTTTGATTACAGCCGTTAAAGTGATGGATGAATACCATGAAACAAAAAAGAAAGTTGAACAAAAAAAAAATGAATTAAAGGAACTTTCAAACAAATTTAGAGAATTAAAAAGCTTGGTCTATGACTATAGAGATAAGAAAGAAGAGGAGATCAATCAATTGAATGATAGGCACAATAATTTAAAAATCGAAATTGAAAATAATCAAAAAAATTATGAAAAAATAATAGATCAAACAGCTGATGAGATTTCAAATTTTATAGATAAAACTAATTTAGAAAAATTATCTTAAATTATAGTGAATAAATCAGCTATTAGAAAAAAATTAATAAGTTTAAGAAAAAAAAAATACAAAAGTAACATTGAGTTAAATCCTAATAAACTTATTGAGTTAATAGATAAACAAAAATTAAATTCAAAAATTATCGGTTGTTACTATCCATTTAACTACGAATTAGATATTTTGAATATTTTAGAGGCTTTAGTAAATAAAAAATATATTCTTTCATTACCAAAAATTTTAAAAAACAATGAAATGAATTTTTTTAAATGGTCAATATATGATCCATTAAAAATTAATAAATATGGAATACCAGAACCAATTTCTGATAAAAAAATTGATCCAAATATTTTGTTGATACCTTTAGTTGGATTTGACAATAAATTAAACAGACTAGGCTATGGTGGTGGATATTATGATAGATATTTATCAAAAGTAAAATTATTCAAACCAGTATTAAAAATTGGTGTGGGTTTTTCTTTTCAAAAAGTTAAAAATTTACCTATAAATAAATATGATCAAAAACTTGATTACATAATTACAGAAAAAAAAATTATTTAATGAAAATACTATTCTTAGGTGATGTTGTTGGAATTTCTGGAAGTTCAAAAATTTTGAATAATCTGAAATCAGAAATAGAAAAAAAAAAAATAGATTTTGTTATAGTAAATGGTGAAAATTCTGCAGAACCAGGAGTTGGACTTACTGAAAATACTTGTAAAGATTTTTTTAATTGTGGAGTTAATGTGATTACATCTGGAAATCATGTGTGGGATCAAAAAGAAATAATGAGTTTCATAGAAAAAGAAAATAGGCTGTTAAGGCCGTATAATTTGTTTGAACCTTCTCCTGGAAAAGGTTTTGAAATTTATAAAACCTCTAAAAATATCAATATTGGTGTTTTAAATTTAATGGGAAATGTATTCATGAAAAAATGTGAAGATGTTTTTGAGACTTCAAAAAAATTTTTAAATGAATACACGTTAAAAGAAGACTATGATTTATTGATAGTGGATTTTCATGGGGAAATAACAAGTGAAAAAAATGCTATTGGTCATTATTTTGATGGAAAGGCAACATTGGTAGTGGGAACACATACTCACATTCCAACCAATGATGCACGTATCTTAAAAAATGGAACAGCATATCAAACTGATGCTGGCATGTGTGGAGATTACGACTCTGTGATTGGCATGAATAAGGAGAATTCAATTAATAGATTTCTTAAAGAAAATTCAACAAAACATTTTCCTGCTATAGGAGAAGCGACATTGAGTGGTGTTATTGTTGAATGTGATTTGAAAACTGGTCTTTCAAAACATGTAGAAAGTTATATCTTTGGTGGACAATTAAAAAATACATTATAAATCATGGCAGGACATTCACATTGGGCGGGTATCAAACATAAAAAAGGTAAAGCAGACAAGCAAAGATCAAAAATATTTTCCAAACTTTCAAAAGAAATTACTGTAGCAGCTAAACTTGGAGATAAAGACCCAGCAATGAATCCAAGACTTAGATCAGCAATTCAAGCAGCAAGATCTGCTAATATGCCAAAAGACAATATTGAAAGGGCTATCGATAAATCTTCAGTTAATACAGCTTCAAATTTTGAGAATTTGAGATATGAAGGTTTTGGGCCTGATAAGGTTGCTGTAATAGTTGAAACTTTAACTGATAACAAAAATAGAACAGCATCTAATATTAGAACAATTTTTCAAAAAGCCGGTGGAAGTCTTGGCACCCAAGGATCCGCATCTCATAATTTTAATCAGATGGGTGTTATCAAAATTGATAAAAATGAAATTTCAGAGGAAGAGATACTTGAACTAGCTATAGAGGCGGGTGCAGATGAGTGCATAACAAAAGAAAATATTCACGAAATACAGTGCCCAGTTAATGAAATTTACAATGTCAAAAAAAATTTAGAAAAAAGCATAAATAATTTTATATCCACAGAAATTGAATGGATACCGCTTAACAGCGTTAAAGTTACAAATGAACAACAAGAAAAACTTGTTGAATTTTTTGAAACACTTGATGATGATGATGATGTCCAAAATATTTTTTCAAACGCAGACCTAGGGAATAGCTAATGCTGATAATTGGAATAGATCCTGGTATAACTGGGTCAATTTGTTTTTTTGAAGATGGAAAAATTTTAGATGTAGTTGAAATGCCAACTATGACTGAAGGAAAAAAAAATAAAAAACAAGTTAACGGATCTCAAATATATAATGAGATAAAAAAAAGAATAGAAAAAATAGACAAAAAAGACATTAAGGTCATAATTGAACAAGTATCAGCTATGCCTGGCCAGGGTGTAACCAGCATGTTTAATTTTGGACAATCTTACGGAATATTAAAGGGAATGTGTTCAGCAATGCAACTTCCTATGTATTTTGTTAGACCAGCGAAATGGAAGAAATATTTTAATTTAATTAATTCAGAGAAAGATGCTAGCAGAACAAAGGCAATTGAAATATTTCCCTATTTTTCTTCTAATTTAGCAAAAAAAAAAGACTCAAACAAAGCTGATGCAATTTTGATAGCAAGTTTTTATTATGAGACATTTAGAAATGAAGAGTAGCTAAAATTTTTAGAACAAATTGATGACACATTTCAGTGTGAAAAGATTCTAATGGAAGCAGATATATCATCTCAAGCAGTAGGCCTTGCGTCTAGTGCAGATTTCTCCTTAATAAACTTATTTTTAAAAGCAGATATAATTGTAAAAACAGTAATTATTTCATTGATTGCTTGTTCAATTTATTCATGGGCAATTATTTTTGATAAAATTAAGATGTTCAAAAAAATAAACCTCTCTTCTGAGGAATTTGAAGAAAAGTTTTGGAGATCTAAATCAGCAGAAACTTTTTATAATAGTCTACCTTCTGATGTTGAAGATCCTATGACATCATTATTTAAAGAGTCAATGCAGGGATTGATAAAGTCAAAGTCAAAAACAAATTTAGTAGAAAAAATGGGTGGAATTTTAGAAGTTGGAATTGAAAAACAAATTTCTAAAATTGAAAAAGGTTTTACGTTTTTAGCAACAGTTGGATCAACGGCTCCTTTTATAGGATTGTTTGGAACTGTTTGGGGAATAATGAATTCTTTTCAATCTATAGCAATTTCTAGAAATACCAGTCTTGCAATTGTTGCACCTGGGATAGCAGAAGCTTTATTTGCAACTGCACTTGGATTGTTAGCAGCAATACCTGCGGTTGTTGCATATAATAGATTTACAAATGATAGCAGAAAATATTCTCAGAAATTAGAAAGTTTTTCAAAAAGATTTATATCAATAATTTAATTTACCAAATGGCATTTAAATTCAATCGCTCATCAAAAGAACCAATGAGCGAAATCAACGTAACACCCTTTGTAGACGTAATGTTAGTTTTGTTAATCATTTTTATGGTAACGGCACCGTTATTAACTGTTGGTGTTCAAGTTGATTTACCCGAAAGTTCAGCAGACTCATTGCCAGAAGAACAAGAACCATTAACTTTATCTATAAATTCAAAAGGAGAAATTTTTATTCAAGAGTCTAAAGTTGAATATGACAAAATAATTGCAAAAGTTCTAGCAGTATCAAAAAATAGAACAGATACACGTATTTATGTTAGAGGAGATAAAACAATAAATTATGGAAGAGTTTTGGAAATTATGGGACTTCTTTCAGGATCAGGTTTTACAAAAGTAGCATTAATTTCTGAGCCATATAAAGAGAGGTAATTTCGAAATGAATAGAAGCATAATTTTATCTTCTGTTTTTCATTTATTTATAATAATTTTAACTGCTATGAGCCTTCCATTTTTATCAAAAAAAGCTGTTGATTTGCCCCCAATAGTATCTGTTGAATTAATACAAATTACTGAGAAAACAAATATACCATTCGCTCCTAAAGCAAAAAAGATTATTGAAAAAGTTAAAGAAAAAGAAAAAAAATTAGTTTCTGAGCAAGCACCACCTAAAAAAGTAAAAAAGAAAAAACCAGACGCAGTTCCAATGCCAGAGGACAATATAAAGAAAGTAGAAAAAGTTAAAGACGATACTCAAAACCCCGAAAAAGTAGATAATGAGATAAAACAAGTTTCAGAGTTTGAAAAAGAGGAGTTGTTTGATCCAAATAACATTGCAGCTTTAATTGATAAATCTAAGGAAGAAACAGCATTAGAAGTTAATAAAACGGATCAAGTTACTCAAGATCAAACAAAAAATTTTGATAACACAGGTCTTACTTTAAGTGAAGAGGACGCATTAAAAGCACAGATTTTTGGTTGTTGGAGTATCCCGCTTGGTTTACCCTATAATGAAAATTTATTAGTGAGAATTAAACTTGAATTAAAACCTGATGGTTCTGTTAGTAAATCTGAAATTTTAGATCATGCTAGAATGAATAGACCTGGACAAGGATTTTATAAAGTTTTAGCTGAAAGTGCACTTAGAGCTGTTAAATTGTGTCAACCTTTGAGAGTGCCAACGACTGGATATGAAAGATGGAAAGAACTACAGTTAAATTTTGACGCAAGAGAAATGTTAGAAGGTTAGTTATGAAAAATATAAAATTTATTTTATCAACATTATTAATAATTTTACTCACTACTGTTAAATCATTTAGTTTAATAGAAGTCGATATTACAAGAGGAAATCTAAATCCACTTCCTGTAGCTGTATCTCCATTATCTATAGATGTAAAATCTAAAAAAAGTTTTGAGAATTTGCTTAAAAAAAAAGATATAGGTGAGGAAATATCTTTAATTGTAGAAAATAATTTAAGAACCTCAGGTCTTTTCAATCCATTAAATAAAGATGCTTTTCTTCAAGCTCCAGATATAGCTAACTTAAAACCAAGGTTCGAAGATTGGAATTTGATCAAAGCACAAGCGTTAATAACGGGTAAAGTAACTAATATAGAGGATAAATTAAGAGTTGAGTTTAGACTGTGGGATGTTTTGGCTGGAAAAGAAATGATGGCTCTCGCATTTACTACTGTTCCTACAAACTGGAGAAGAGTTGGTCACATAATATCAGATAAAGTTTATGAGAGATTAACAGGTGAGAAGGGTTATTTTGATACTAGAATTATTTATGTAGCTGAAGAGGGACCAAAAACTAATAGAATAAAAAAATTAGCGATTATGGATCAAGATGGTGAGAATAATAAATTTTTGACTTTAGGTAATGAGCTGGTTTTAACCCCAAGATTTAATCCAACAAGTCAAATGGTAACCTATCTATCTTATTTTAGAAATTTACCTCGAGTTTATCTTTTAGATATTGAAACTGGTATGCAAGAAGTGGTGGGTGATTTTCCAGGTATGACTTTTGCACCACGATTTTCTCCTGATGGAAAAAAAATTATTATGAGTTTTGCTAAAGATGGAAATTCTGACATTTATACAATGGATCTTGAAAATAGAATTGTAGAAAAAATTACCAATCATCCTTCAATCGATACATCTCCATCATATTCACCTGATGGCAAATTTATTTGTTTTAACTCTGATAGAAGTGGCTATCAGCAAATATACGTTATGAATAGTGATGGCAGTAATGTTAAGAGAATTTCTTTTGGAAATGGAATTTATGGAACTCCAGTTTGGTCACCTAGAGGTGATTTAATTGCTTTTACTAAATTGCATAAGGGCCAATTTTATATTGGAGTAATGAGAACTGATGGAACGGGTGAAAGACTGTTGACAGAAAATTTTTATCAAGAAGCTCCTTCATGGTCACCAAATGGAAGAGTATTAATTTTTTATAGAGAAACAAAAACAGATGATAAAGGCGAGGGTTTTTCTGCTAAATTATGGTCTATTGACCTTACAGGGTATAATGAGAGACTTGTAAAAACCCCAACAGATGGCTCAGACCCATCTTGGTCGTCATTATTAAGTGAATAGTCCTAAATTGCTTGATTTTTTTTCTTGAAAGGTCTAGTTAGGTGTGAAAATACTAAGATTTAGAAATATTGATTAAGGAGCAATAATGAAATTAAACAAAATTTTAAAAAATACACTTTTAGTTATACTTGCATGTTTTGCATTAAGTGCTTGTGCAACAAAAAAAGTTTCGACAGGACAGATGCAAAGTGATGTATACACTGGAACAGATACAGTTGAATATTTAGCATCAGGAGTTCCAGATAGAGTTTTCTTTGCAACAAATGAGTCAGTTTTAACAACTGCATCAAGAGAGACATTAAGAAAACAAGCTGCATGGTTAAGAAAAAATTCAGATGTAACAGTTGTACTAGAAGGTCATGCTGATGAAAGAGGAACAAGAGAGTACAACTTAGCTTTAGGAGAAAGAAGAGCTAATGCTGCTAAAGACTATTTAATGACTTATGGTATTTCTTCTGACAGAATTTCAGTTTTAAGTTATGGAAAAGAAAGACCTGTAGACTCAGGATCTAATCCGCTAGCTTGGTCAAAAAACAGAAGAGCAGTTACAGTTAAAGCAAATTAATAAATATTTCTAAAATTTAAGACCCCTTAATTAAGTACAGTTAAGGGGTCTTTTTTTTGCCATCATTATAAACATAACTTATCAGTAATGAGATTTAAAAAATTGTTATTTATAAAAATATTAATTTTATTAAATCTACTTTTTACACAAAGTTTATTTGCTGATAATCACAATATCTACGAAACTTTAGAATTAATTCAAAAAGATATTAAGACACTAGAAAAGGCTGTATATTCAGGTTCAATTGAAATTAACAATAATACGTCAAACTTATCAAATTTTGATAATAATTCTGAAGACGTATTAACAAGACATTTGTTAAAGTTATCAGAAATAGAAAACCAATTTCAGCAACTAACGAATAAGTTTGAAGAAATAAATTTTAAATTAGATAAATTATCCAATAGACTATCAAAAGTTCAGGCAGATAATCAAGTTAGGTTTCAAGATTTAGAAGCTGCATTTAATTCTGGTGAGGCAGTAAAAAATATTACAAAGAATACGACACAAGAAAATATTTTACCAGGCTCATCAACACCTCAAGATTTAGGTTCAGTTTCTTACAAAGATACATTATCTAACGAAACAACTCAAAAAATCGAGTCTGTTGAAACAACCGCATCTATCGTAACAGAAACTTTTCAAGCAGAAGAAAAAATTTTACCCAACGATACTCCAGACAAGCAATATGAATTTGCAACAAGTTTCTTAAAGGTTGGAGATTATCCAACAGCAGAAAGAGCTTTTAGAGAATTTGTTTTATCTAACCCAGAGCATCAATTAGCTGGCAATGCTCAATATTGGTACGCTGAAACTTTTAGAATTAGACAATTGTATACTGATGCAGCTGCAGCTTATTTAGAAGGATATCAAAAATATCCACAAGGGGAAAAAGCTCCAGTAAATTTACTAAAGCTAGGGGTGTCTATGGTGCAAATTGGAGAAAAAGATCAAGGATGTAAAATGATAAACGGTGTTGAAAAACAATACCCAAAAGCAAACCAATCTGTTATCCAAAAAGCTAAATATGAGTCTCAAAAATTTGAATGTAATCAAAACTCGTAATTTAGCATCAAAATTATCCAACAATAGAATTAAGAACTTATTCGAAAAATTTGAAAAAAATTTTGGAATTAAAAATGATTTTGCTGTGGCAGTATCTGGCGGTCCAGATAGTCTTGCTTTAACTTTTTTAACTAAAATTTATGCACTTAAATATAATTTAAATTGTAAATATTTTATTGTTGATCATAGGTTAAGAAAAGAGTCTACCCAAGAAGCAAAGAGAGTAAAAAAAATCTTAAAAAATTTTGGTATAAAACTTGAAATACTTACTTGGAAAGGAAAAAAACCCTTAAGTAATATTCAATCCCTAGCTAGAAAAAAAAGATATGAATTATTATTTTTAAAGTGCAAAAGTTTAAAAATTTCAAATTTGATTATCGGTCATCATTTGAATGATTTAATTGAAAATTTTTTTATACGGATGATAAGAGGAAGTGGTTTAAAGGGGCTGGTTTCTCTTGAAAAGAAAACAACTATTGACGAGATAAACTTAATTAGACCTTTGCTCGAATTTGAAAAAAAACATTTACAATATATAGCAATTCAAGTTTTTAATTTTTTTATTAAAGATCCCTCAAATGAAAACACTAATTTTACAAGAATAAAGGTAAGAAAAATAATCAATAGTTTCAAAGACAATGGACTTGAAAACGATAAATTATTTTTAACTCTTAAAAATTTAAAAGGTTCTGATAAAGTTATTCAATTTTATACTGAACAAAATAAAAGACAAAACTCGTATTTAGATAAAGAAAATAAAAAACTATTTTTAAATAAACTTTTCTTTTGCCAACCTTATGAAGTAATTTTTAGATCCTTTTCAGACTCATTGAAATATATTGGAGGAAAATATTTTTCTGCTAGAGGAAAAAAGATTGATTATATTTTAAAATTAATTGAAAAAGGAACTCTAAAAAAAGAGACTTTAGCAGGATGTGTCATAAAAAAGGTTAATCAGACTGTAATAATTGCAAAAGAATACTAATTTTCACACTTGTTTAATTTAGAATAATTCTTATCTTATCTTCATGAATTTAAAAAACTTAGCTATGTGGGCTATAATAGTTTTTTTAACTATTGGACTTTACAATATGTTTAAAAATCCTCAGTCCAATATTAGAGGTGGAAATCAAATTATTTTTTCAGATTTCTTAACTTCTGTTGATAAAGGAGAAATTCTAAAAGTAGAAATTCAAGGAAACAATATAAAAGGTGTCTACTCTAATGGAAATAGTTTTTCTACCTATGCTCCAAATGATCCAAATTTAATTGAGAAATTATCTGATAAGGGCGTAAGTATTTCAGCTGCACCAATTGAAGAAAAAATGCCTTCATTATTTGGCGTTTTATTATCTTGGTTTCCAATGTTGTTGTTAATTGCTGTTTGGATTTTTTTCATGCGTCAAATGCAGGGTGGTAAAGGTGGAGCGATGGGCTTTGGTAGATCTAAAGCTAAGATGATGAATGAATTAAAAGGTAAAGTAACCTTTAATGATGTCGCTGGTGTAGAAGAGGCAAAAGAAGAGGTTGAGGAAATTGTTGAATTTTTAAAAGATCCTAAAAAATTTAGTAGGCTTGGTGGAAAAATTCCTAGGGGCGCACTACTTGTGGGTCCTCCAGGTACAGGTAAAACTTTATTAGCAAGAGCAATTGCTGGAGAAGCAGGAGTACCTTTTTTTACTATTTCAGGATCTGACTTTGTTGAAATGTTTGTTGGTGTGGGAGCATCAAGAGTTAGAGACATGTTTGAACAAGGTAAAAAAAATTCTCCTTGTATAATTTTCATTGATGAAATTGATGCAGTTGGAAGAAGTAGAGGAGCAGGCTTAGGTGGTGGTAATGATGAAAGAGAACAAACATTAAATCAGTTATTAGTTGAAATGGATGGTTTTGATACCAATGAGGGTGTAATTATTATTGCAGCCACAAACAGACCTGACGTTCTTGATCCTGCTTTATTGAGACCTGGAAGATTTGACAGACAGGTAGTTGTTGCTAATCCAGATATTATTGGAAGAGAAAAAATTTTGAAAGTGCATGTTAAAAAAATTAAAATGGCACCTGATGTGAATTTAAGAACTGTAGCTAGAGGTACTCCTGGATTTTCTGGTGCTGATTTAGCAAATTTAGTAAATGAAGCAGCGTTATTAGCAGCTAGGAAAAATAAAAGAATAGTGACTTTAAATGAGTTTGAAGAAGCAAAAGATAAAGTAATGATGGGATCTGAGAGAAGATCCATGGTTATGACAGAAGAAGAGAAAACTTTAACAGCATACCATGAGGCTGGTCATGCAATAGTTACAATTAATGAGAGTGCAGCTTACCCAATACACAAGGCAACAATTATTCCAAGAGGAAGAGCATTAGGGATGGTAATGCAGCTGCCTGAAAGAGATGAACTTTCACAAACTAGAGAGCAATTACATGCTCAATTAGCTATAGCAATGGGAGGAAGAGTAGCTGAAGAAATTATTTTTGGAGAGGATAAAGTAACTACTGGCGCTGCAAGTGATATAGAACAAGCTACAAAAAGAGCTAGAGCAATGGTTATGAGAGCGGGATTAAGCAAAGAACTTGGTCCAGTTGCTTATGGAGAAAATGAGGAAGAGGTTTTTCTAGGAAGATCTGTTGCAAGACAACAAAATATGTCTGAAGAGACAGCAAGAAAAGTAGACTCTGAAATAAGAAAAATTGTAGATAAAGGATATGAAAGAGCAAGAAAAGTATTAACAGAAAAAATTGACGATCTTCACAAACTTGCTAAAGCACTTTTAACTTATGAAACACTTTCTGGTGAAGAAATTGAAAATTTGATTAATAAAAATATATATCCTGCAGA
This sequence comes from Pelagibacteraceae bacterium, assembly GCA_008638165.1. Taxonomy (GTDB): domain Bacteria; phylum Pseudomonadota; class Alphaproteobacteria; order Pelagibacterales; family Pelagibacteraceae; genus Pelagibacter. The sequence continues at coordinate 21,411 of VTPL01000004.1, read as the reverse complement.
CAAGCAAGACTTAAAAGTTGATGATGAAAAAGGATCCGCTTTAAGCGCAATGGGTCTAAAGCCTAAAATAGTTCACTAGAGTTTTATGAATAGATATTACACAAGAGCGTGTAATTTCTATTATGGTGAAATTTCAAAAAAAAAAATAAAATTAAAGCAATCATTACCTTTAAACAACAGACAAGACATTTCTTTTGATCATGTTGAGATCATTTCAAGAGAAAATGTAAAAAAGATATCAATAAGTAAAATTCATAAATTACCAAAAAGTATAAAGATAAAAGTTAAAAAAGATATTTTAAAAATTACAAGAAAAGTTAAAAATTTTTTAAATTTAGACTTAAATAATAAAACTCATTTGATGGGAGTATTAAACATTACGCCAGACAGTTTTTCTGATGGTGGAAAATACACAAGTGAGCAAAAAGCTTATAATCAAATGTTAAAATTGTTTGAAGATGGTGCAAGCATCGTTGATATCGGTGGAGAGTCCACAAAGCCTGGCTCAAAACCGATTAGTGAAAATACAGAGTGGAACAGAATACATAAAGTTTTAAAAAAAATTAAAAAGATTAAAAAAAATAATCTTGTTTCTATAGATACACGTAAATCCTCAATTATGAAAAAAAGTTTGTCATTAGGTGTAAAGATTGTAAATGATGTCTCTGGACTTAATTATGACAAAGATACTATCAATGTACTGAAGCAAACAAATGCACCTTTTGTTTTGCAGCACTCATTAGATGATCCGGAGACTATGCAAATAAATCCAAAATATAAAAATGTTTTATTAGATATTTATGATTTTTTTGAACAAAAAATAAATCATTTAAGAAAATCAGGTATAACACATGATAAGATAATATTAGATCCAGGTATTGGTTTTGGAAAAAATTTAAATCACAACTTAAAAATACTAAAGAATATTTCATTATATCATACTTTGGGATTTCCAATTTTACTTGGAATTTCTAGAAAAAGATTTATTAGAGAAATTTCAAAAAATAATGATAGTGATTATAGATTAGGTGGAACGTTAGGCTCTGGAATATTTGCGTTTAAACAAGGAATCCAAATATTACGAGTTCATGATGTAAATGAAATAAAGCAAGGTTTAATAGTATATCAGGAATTAATTAAATAAATAAAAATGAAATATTTTGGCACAGATGGCATTAGAGGAAGAGTTAACAGCAAACATATTAATGGAGATATGTTTTTTAAATTTGGTTTAGCTGCAGGAAAATATTTTACAAATTTAAAGAAAAAAAAACAAACAGCTATTATTGCAAAAGATACAAGATTATCAGGCTACACACTAGAGCCAGCATTAGTTTCCGGCTTAACATCAGCAGGTATGCATGTTTTTACAATGGGTCCTATGCCAACAAATGCATTAGCAATGTTAACAAAATCTATGAATGCAAATTTAGGTATAATGATAACAGCTTCTCATAATCAGTTTTATGATAATGGATTAAAATTATTTGGTCCTGATGGATTAAAACTTTCTAATAAAATCGAAAATAAAATAGAAAAATTAATTGATGAAGATATTAAAAAACACCTCACTGCTAATACTCTTCTTGGTAGAGTAAAGAGATTAGAATCAGGTACAGATAATTACATTAGAATAATAAAAAAAAGAATTAATAAAAAAGTAAATCTTAAAAATTTAAAAATAGTAATTGATTGTGCAAATGGCGCTAGTTACAAAGCTGCTCCACAATTATTTAGATCATTAAAAGCTAAAATTATTTTAATTGGGGACAAACCAAATGGTTTTAATATTAATAAAAATTGTGGTTCAACGTACCCCCAAATCCTTCAAAAAAAAGTTAAACAATATAAGGCCGATCTTGGAATATCTTTTGATGGAGATGCTGACAGAATAATTATGTGTGATGAAAAAGGGACAATTATTGATGGTGATCAGATTATAGCAGCAATTGCAATGCAGTGGAAAAAAAAGAAAATCTTAAAAGGGGGAGTTGTTGGCACATTAATGTCTAATTATGGATTAGAAAAATTTTTTAAACAGAAAAAAATTAAATTTATTAGAGCTAATGTTGGAGACAAATATGTAAAAGAGCTTATGCAAAAATATAAATTTAATTTAGGTGGTGAACAGTCTGGACATATTATTCTTGGTAAATATGCCACAACAGGTGATGGCCTGTTGGTCGCACTTGAAGCAGTTAAAGCATTAAATGGAAAAATGAAAGCTAGTACTTTTTTTAATGTTTTTAAAAAAACACCTCAAATTTTAGAAAATGTTAAATGTAAAAAAGAAAATATACTTAATGATCCAAAAATTAAAAAATTAATTAGATTATCTAAAGAAAAAATTAAAGGCCAAGGTAGAATTCTAGTGCGAAAATCAGGAACAGAACCTTTAATAAGAGTGATGGGTGAGAGTGATAATATTAATCTTTTGAAAATAGTTTTAAAAAAAATAACTCAAAAACTTTTATAATTGAAAATAAAATCCAAAATTCTAATTATAGCAGGCTCAGATTCTTCTGGTGGGGCTGGCATACAAGCAGATATCAAAACAGCAACTTGTTTAGGTTCTTTTGCAATGACAGCAATAACCGCCGTTACAGTTCAAAATACCAAAGGTGTAAAATCAGTAGTGCCAATTGTGCCCAATGAAATTTATAATCAAATTATCTACACAGTAAAAGATATTCAGCCTGATGCTGTAAAAATTGGCATGCTTCATTCATCTCAGGTTATAAATAAAGTTATTCTTTCATTAAAAAAAATAAAAACAAAAAAAATTATCCTAGATCCAGTAATGGTTGCTAAAGGTGGTGCAAAATTAATAAGCGATGAAGCTATTAAATTAATGAAAAAAAAGCTTTTAAAAAAAGTTTTTCTCATAACACCTAATATTCCTGAAGCAGAAATCTTAACAGGCGTAAAAATTAACTCTAAAGAAGATATGATATTTGCAGCTAACAAACTAATAGAAGCTGGTGCAGCAAATATTCTTATTAAAGGAGGTCACTTAAACTCTAAAAAAGTTCATGATATTTATGTAAATAAAAGAGAAATTAAAATATTTAATAGCAAAAGAATAAAAACTTTAAATACCCATGGTACTGGCTGCACATTATCAACCGCCATTACTTCCTTTTTCTCATGTGGAAAAGATCTAAAGAAATCTTGTGAGCTAGGAATTAAATATGTAAATTCTGCAATATTAACAAACCCAAAATTTGGAAAAGGTAATGGTCCAATAAACCACCTAAATTCAATTGAGTTAAACAGAAATTATAAGTAATGAAAAATATTGTAGTTGTTGGTTCACAGTGGGGAGATGAAGGTAAGGGGAAAATAGTCGACTGGCTGTCAGAACAAGCTGATGTAGTGATTAGGTTTCAAGGTGGTCATAACGCCGGTCATACTTTGGTCATTGATGGAGTGACATATAAGCTTCGACTTTTGCCTTCTGGTATAGTTAGAAAAAATAAAATTTCAGTTATTGGAAATGGGGTAGTTGTGGACCCATGGGCTCTTCTAGATGAAATAAAAGAGATTAGAGAAAAGGGAGTAGAGGTTAGCCCTGAAAATCTAATGATATCTGAAGCAGCAAATCTAATTCTACCATTTCATAGAGAGATGGATGAAATAAGAGAAGATGCTGCTGGGAAAGGTAAAATTGGAACTACTCGGAGAGGCATTGGTCCTGCATATGAAGACAAAGTAGGTAGACGTTCAATTCGTGTTATGGATTTAAGGTCTGAAAATAACTTGGATCAAAGATTAGAAACAGTTTTATTGCACCATAACGCGATCAGAAAAGGTTTAGGAAAAAAAATTTTTGAAAAAGATCAATTAAAAAAAGATTTGTTAAAAATAGCACCAGAAATATTAAAATTTTCGCAACCTGTTTGGTTAAAGATAGATCAGTTTAAAAAACAAAAAAAAAGAATTTTATTTGAAGGTGCACAGGGCATTTTGCTTGATGTTGACCATGGCACATACCCTTTTGTTACTTCATCAAATACAGTTGCCTCTAGTGCGGCTACAGGTACTGGCTGCGGACCTAACTCAATTAATTATGTTTTGGGTATCACAAAAGCTTACACAACTAGAGTAGGAGAAGGGCCATTTCCAACGGAGCTAGTAGATGAAGTAGGGGAACTGTTAGGAACAAGAGGTAAAGAATTTGGAACAGTTACAAGCCGAAAAAGAAGGTGTGGTTGGTTTGACGGAGTATTAGTTAGACAAACTATAAAAATTTCAGGTATTGATGGAATAGCACTTACTAAACTGGATGTATTAGATGAATTAGAGGAAATTAAAATTTGTGTGGAGTACGATTTAAATGGAAAAAAAATTGACTATCTGCCCGCAGCTGTCGAAGATCAATTAAAAATTAAACCTATTTATAAAACTTTTCCAGGATGGAAAACATCTACTAATGGGATTAAAAATATTAATGATTTACCAGATAATGCAAAAAAATATATTTTTGCAATTGAAGATTTTATTGGAGCAAAAATATCCAGTATATCAACAAGTCCAGAGAGGGAAGATACTATACTAGTTGAAAACCCTTTTGAGGTTTAATTTGCTGGTAAAAGATTTTTAGACTTTGCTAATAAAAGCATATGCTTTTGTAATTTTTCAAAAGCTTTATTCTCGATCTGTCTTACTCTTTCTCTACTTACCTTGTACTTTTTACTCAAGTCTTCCAAGGTAGTTGGATTATCGTTTAATCTTCTAGAATAAAGAATTTCCTTCTCTCTTTGATTTAAAACTTTTATTGAATTTTTGAGTAGATCCTTTCTTTGCTCCATCTCTTCTTGATGAGCAAATTTTAGATCATGATCTAATTCTTTATCTACAAGCCAATCTTGCCATTCATCTCCATCTTCTCCAACTTGAGCATTTAGGGAAAACTCTTTACCAGAAAGTCTTCTATTCATTGAAACAACCTCGTCTTTACTGACGTCAAGTTTGTTGGCTATTTCGTTTACATGCTCATCTCTAAGATCACCCTCAGATTGAGGAGCAATTTGGTTTTTGAGCTTTTTCAAATTAAAAAAAAGTTTTTTTTGAGCGGTAGTAGTACCTATTTTTACCAAGCTCCATGATCTCAAAATATATTCTTGTATTGAAGCTTTTATCCACCACATTGCATATGTTGCAAGTCTAAAACCCTTTTCAGGTTCAAATTTTTTAACAGCCTGCATTAATCCAACGTTTCCTTCAGAAATCATTTCATTAACAGGTAACCCATAACCTCTATAGCCCATTGCTATTTTTGCAACTAATCTAAGATGACTAGTAACAAGTTTTTCAGCAGCTTTAATATTGCCGGTTGTTTTCCAATTTTTTGCTAGCATGTACTCTTCTTCAGCATCCAGCATAGGAAATTTTTTTATCTGATCTAAATATGCAGATAATCCACCCTCATTACTTAAAATTGGCAAGTTGTTATTCATAGCTATATTCATCGACACTTTATGTAATTAAATATTCAATTATTTCAATAATTTAATTATTTAGTTTTTCTTAATTTTTTTAAGATAATATCAAGCTCATGTGGCAAGTTTGAGGTAAAAATCATCTCCTCTTTTTTTTGAGGGTGGTAAAAACCTAGTGTTTTCGCATGTAAGAACTGTCTATCCAGTCCAATTAATAGATTGTTCAAATCTTCATCAATATCTTTAATTTTTTTGAATTTTTTTTTGTACTTATCATCACCAACAATGCTGTTTCCTAAATAATTCATATGAACCCTTATTTGATGTGTTCTGCCTGTTTCTAATTTACATTCTAATAATGTTAGTGTCGGCGTATTTTTATTTTCGAAAACCTCCAAAGTTTCATAATTGGTTATTGCTTTTTTACCTTTTGTTTGACTGGCTTCCATCATTTGCCGATTTTTTGAACTTCTTGTAATAAAAGTTTCAATTCTACCTACACTTGGTCTTAATTTTCCCCAAATAAGCAATTGATATGATCTTAAAATTGTATGTTTGTTAAATTGATTAGATAAATTTTCATGTGTAGGGTTATTTTTTGCAATGACTACTAATCCAGAGGTATTTTTGTCAATCCGATGAACAATTCCTGGTCTAAGCTCATCTCCAATACTAGTGGATAGTTTTTTATCATAACTTATGAGAGCATTGACTATTGTATTATCATAATTCCCGGCCCCAGGATGCATAACTATTCCAGCTGGTTTGTTAATTACCATTAAGTCATCATCTTCATAAATTATATTAAGATTATATTTGAAGGGTTTTAGAGAAGTTTTTTTAGGCTCGGGGACCTGAATAAAAACATTATCATTTAGCAATAATTTTTTAGAGGGATCTTCTACAATTTGATTATTAATCTTTAAATTTTTATCTAAAATTAAATTTTTTATTCTAGTTCTACTAATTTCTTTGTTATGCTTGTTAATAAAAGTGTCAACTCTAGTATTTTGATCCTCTTCACCAACAATTAAACTTATTTTTTTTTCCATAAAATACTATATTACTATTATATGCGCTTGTAGCTCAACTGGATAGAGCGCCTGACTTCGGATCAGGAGGTTCTGGGTTCGACTCCTAGCAGGCGCGCCATTCACTCACCCATATTTATTAAAGTACCTTTTTCTCTAGCTTTGCTAAATGATATATAGAATATAATTATGCTTAAACTCAAATAAATTAAATTTAAAAAATAAGCATAATATAGATTTTTATAATCCACGACTCCATTTATTAAAATATTTCGAGCCTCATCAAAGATATATACTAATGGCAATCCTTTAGCTAAAAGTTGAAAAAAATTTGGTAAAATTTCAATTGGATAATAGATGCATCCTAAAGGAGCTAATAAAAAAAGAGAAGACCATGCAATATTTTCAAATGATGGTCCAAACCTTAACAATCCAGAACTCACTAATAATCCAAGAGTAATTCCGAAAATATACAAACTTAAAAATAAAAATAATAAAGGCAAACCAAGTGTTAAAATTGAAATACCAAATAATGGTGACGTTAAAATAATTGCTGGAACAAGCCCAATCAATGTTCTTATTAAAGCAGTAAATATCAAAGAAATAATAATTTCCTTAATTTTTAATGGAGAGATAAAAAGATTGGTAAAATTTCTACTCCAGATTTCTTCTAAAAAAAGCATATTAAAGCTAATACTTGATCTGAACAAAAAATCGTACAAAATCGCACAAGTCAGTATGATGCCAACAGTATTATTATAATAGTCACTATAAGTAGTAAAAAATTTAGAAATAAACCCCCATAAAATTATTTGTATGGATGGCCAATATATTAAATCAAGAACTCTTGGAAAGGATCCTCTGATTAAATAAAAATGTCTTAAAAAAAGACCATACATTCTGTTAAAGTTCATTTTTTCTAGTAAGTTTTAAAAATACTTCCTCTAAATTTTTTCTACCATGCTTTAAAATTAATTCTTCTGGTTTTCCAGAGTCAATGATTGAACCTTTTTTCATCATTAGCACTGAAGAACATAATCTTTCAACTTCAGTCATATTATGAGAGGCAAGTAAAATAGAGCCCCTCCTTTCTTTTTGAAAATTTTCCAAAAACTCTCTAACAAAGTCTCCAGTTTCAGGGTCTAAAGATGCTGTTGGTTCATCTAAAAGAAGAAGAATTGGATCATTAATAATAGCCTTTGCTAAACTGACCCTATTTTTCTGGCCTGAAGATAATTCTCCAGTTATACTATATAAAATTTCATTTAGCCGAAGCTTTTCACATAAATGATCTATTTTTTCATTTAAATTATCAACACCATATAGTTTTCCATAAATATACAAATTTTGTTTTACTGTAAGTTTTTTTGGAAGCTCGATATATGGAGATATAAAATTAATTTTTTTTAAAACATTAATTCTATTTTTTTCAATATCTTGATTGTCTATTAAAACTCGACCTTTAGAAGGTTTCAACAAACCCAAGATCATACCAATAGTTGTTGTTTTTCCACAGCCATTAGGTCCCAACAAACCAATAATTTCATTTTTTTTAATAGCAAAAGAAATATTATCTACCGCTTCAACACCATTATAGGATTTGCTTAACGAGTCTATTTGTAGATTATTTTGCATTAAATTTTGATGCTCTCAATAAACGATCATTAATAGTTTTTCCCAAACCTTGATTTTTTATTCTCTCAACAGCCAGTGATTTAAAGTTGTCTTTTTTTATTTTTCTTAGTGTTCTGTATAGATTTTTTATTGCCTCTTTTAAATTGCCTTTATTAGAGAGATAATAATAATTATCTTTAAGATTATTTCTTTTTTTTAACAATAAGTATGCCTCATTTTTATTTGGTTTTTTAATATTTAATCTAATGGGAATTCCAGGTGAATAATGTAATTTCATTTGACCGGGGGAAGAAATTTTTTTTGAATTTAATTTTAAACGCAATTTCTTATTTAAACAATTTTCAATAGACGAAACTTCTAAGCCTCCAAGTCTTAATATTTGAGGTTTATTTACTAACGAGATGATAGTTGACTCAACACCGACTGATGCTCTACCACCATCTAGAATAAATTTTAATTTATTACCAAAATCATCTTTGACATCTTGAAAACAAACAGAACTAACTTTGGTAGATAAATTAGCACTTGGAGCCGCAAGAGGATATTTTAGTAATTTTAGAAGTTTTTTCATTAAATTGTGTTTGGGAAATCTAACAGCAAGTGTACTTTTATTATTAGTTGCAAACTTTGATATTTTTGAAGTTTTTTTTAGATTTAAAACATATGTAATAGGTCCAGGACTAAATTTTTTATAAAGTTTTAAGAAGTCAGAGTTTATCTCGCAATCTCTCTTTAAATCATCAATGTTGTGATAATGAACTATTAATGGATTATTCTGTGGTCTTTTCTTTAATTTAAAAATTTTTTTTACAGCTTTATCTGAATAAGCATTAGCCGCTAAACCATAGACAGTTTCAGTAGGCACTGCCACACAATCTTGATGATCAAGTATGTTTTTTGCTTTTTTAATATTTGAAAGATTGTTTTTCATGTATTATCAGAAATTAATATATGAAAGAAGAAAATAAACAAATCTATTATCAAAATATGAGTCTTGAAGAGTTAACAAATGAAGCTAACAGAATTATTGATTATTTGGAAAAATGTGAAAATATTGAGACTGAAACTGATACCTATCAAAATTTAATTAAATTAAATAATTTAATAGAAAAAAAATTTCATAGTAATTCAAAAAATATTAATCTTAAAACAAAAGAAAAGATAATAGAGATATCAGAAAAAAAGAATGCAAAATAATCTAAATAAAGTTGCAAGGGATACAGATTTGTTTTTAAAAAAATTTTTTAAGACACAAGTAAAATCACCATTATTAAACTCTATGAGTTATGGATTATTTTCTGGTGGAAAAAAAATACGATCAAAGATTTTAGTAGATGTGGGTAAAATTTTTGATGCTGATTATAAAAAACTTATAATTGTTGGATCAGCTGTGGAATGCATTCATTCTTATTCACTAATTCATGATGATTTACCCTGTATGGATAATGATAAATTAAGGAGAGGAAAACCAACTGTTCATATTAAATTTGGTGAATCCACAGCAGTGTTGGCTGGTAATTCACTTTTGACTTTGTCATCTGAGATTTTAACAAGTAAGTTACTTAAATTAGATAATTCAATAAAAATTAATCTTATTAAAAAAATTTCTGAATGTTCCGGACACCTTGGTATTGCTGGTGGCCAGTACTTAGATTTAAGTTACGAACATAAAAAAGTTTCAAAAAAAAAGGTTTTACAAATGGAAATAAAGAAAACTGGTAAATTATTTAGCTTTTGTTGTATGGCACCACTAATAATAAAAAAAAAAGACAGTAAATTAATTAAAGTGTTTGATCAAATTGGTTCTGATATTGGCTTATTATTTCAGATTGTCGATGATTTAATTGATTATATGGGCCAAGCATCTATAGCTGGAAAAAAAACTAGAAAAGATGAAAAACAAGGTAAAGCAACTCTTATCAGTTTACTTGGTTATAAAAATGCGATTAAATATAAAAATAATTTAATTAGCAACTTGCATAAAAAATTAAGTAAATTTGGTTCTAAATCTTATAATCTGATTGATACTTTAGATTACATTGCAACAAGAAATAAATGATGAGCAACTATAATTTTTTAAGTCAAATAAATTTTCCATCAGATTTAAAAAAAATTTCCGAGTCTGATTTACAAAAAGTAGCTGATGAACTTAGAGAAGAAACAATCAGTGCTGTTTCAGAAACTGGGGGGCATCTTGGTGCCAGTTTGGGGGTAGTAGAACTTACGGTTGCCCTTCATTATGTATTTAATACACCTAAAGACAAATTAATTTGGGATGTTGGTCACCAATGCTATCCGCACAAAATAATTACTGGTAGAAAAAATCAAATTAGAACCTTACGACAAGGTGGTGGTATTTCTGGATTTACAAAAAGATCAGAAAGTGAATATGATCCTTTTGGAGCAGCACATAGTTCAACTTCTATATCGTCAGCTTTAGGAATTGCAGAAGCTAATAAATTATCAAATAAAAAAGATAATGTAGTTGCTATAATTGGTGATGGTGCGATCAGTGGGGGGATGGCCTATGAGGCCATGAATAATGCTGGAGTATCTAAAACAAAAATGGTTGTTATTTTAAATGATAACGATATGTCAATCGCAAGGCCTGCGGGAGCAATGGGAACTTACCTTGCTAAAATTTTTTCTGGTAAAATATATTTTAGCTTAAGAGAAACTATTAAGATGATAATTTCATCTTTCTCTAAGAGGTTTAGCGCAAAAGCTGGAAAGGCGGAGGATTTGTTTAGATCAGCAATTTCTGGAGGAACTTTATTTAACGCCCTTGGTTTTTATTATATTGGTCCAATTGATGGTCACGATATGGATAGTTTAATTCCAATATTAAAAAATGTTAGAGACTCAAAATATCAAGGACCTATACTAATTCATATTAAAACAAAAAAAGGCAAAGGTTATTCATACGCAGAAAAAGCAAAAGACCATTATCATGGTGTTTCAAAATTCAATGTTAAGACTGGTGAGCAATACAAAACTAAAAGTAAGCTGCCTTCATATACTAAAGTTTTTTCAAATACATTAATTCAACACGCAAAAAAAGATAGTAAGATTGTTGCAATAACAGCAGCCATGCCTGATGGGACTGGTTTGACAGACTTTGCAAAAGAATTTCCAGATAGAACTTTTGATGTAGGTATCGCAGAACAGCATGCGGTTACTTTTGCTGCAGGCTTAGCAACAGAAAACTATAAACCATATGCTGCTATCTATTCAACATTTTTACAAAGAGCATATGACCAAGTTGTTCACGATGTAGCTATTCAAAGCTTACCTGTGCGTTTTGCTATAGATCGGGCTGGATTAGTTGGTGCAGATGGACCAACACATGCCGGTGCTTTTGATACGACCTTTTTATCTACACTTCCAAATTTTATTGTTATGGCTGCGAGTGATGAATCAGAATTAGTTAAAATGATAAATACATCTGTTTATATTAATGATAAGCCAAGCGCATTTAGATTTCCAAGAGGTACAGGCTTAGGCGTTGAGTTGCCTCCAATAAATGAGACTATTGAAATTGGCAAAGGCAGAATAGTTCAAGAAGGAAAAAAATTAGCAGTACTGAATTTTGGAGCTAGACTAAACGAAACCTTGAAAGCTTCTGAGAGTTTAAAGAAAAAAGGGATTAATATCACAATAGTTGATGCTAGATTTGCAAAGCCTTTAGATGAAAATTTAATTTGGCAGTTAGCAACAACTCATGAGTCTATCTTAACTATTGAAGAAGGATCTATTGGAGGATTTGGTTCACATGTGGTTGATTTTTTATCCAAAAAAAGTTTATTAGATTCTGATTTAAAATTCAGATCTATGAACTTACCTGATATTTTTATAGATCAAGACACACCAGAAAATATGTATAAATCAGCGGGATTAGATGCAAAATCTATTGAAGATAAAATTTTAGATTTAATAAATTCAAATATTATTTTACAAAAACAGAAATAGAGATTAACTACACTGCGCTTTGTTCATTAAATAATGGTCTAGCAAAACACAAGACATCATTGCTTCCCCAACTGGTACAGCTCTAATGCCAACACAGGGATCATGTCTACCTTTAACTGAAATCGAAGTATTTTTTCCAAATTTATTAATAGTTTTTCTTGTAGTAAGAATAGAAGAAGTTGGTTTTACTGCAAACGATACAATTATTTCTTGACCTGAAGAAATACCTCCCAATATTCCACCTGCATTATTTGATTTAAAATTAACTTTTTTATTTTTTTGGAAAATTTCATCAGAGTTATCTTCACCAGATAATTGAGCCGAATTCATTCCTGAGCCAATATTTACACCTTTAACAGCATTAATACTCATCATTGCAGAAGCAATATCTGAGTCAAGTTTAGAATATATAGGAGCCCCTAAGCCAGCAGGAATACCCTTGGCTCTAACTTCTATTACTGCTCCGCAAGATGAACCTGACTTTCTTATTCCTAATAAATATTTTTCCCATAATTTAATCATAGATTTATCAGGACAAAAGAATGGATTTTTGCTTATTATTTTTTCGTCCCAATTTTTAGTATCACAACCTAAAACACCCAATTGAGTTACTGCACCAGTTATTTTAAATTTTTTTCCAATTTTGTTTTCCAAAACCTTTTTAGCAACAGCCCCAGCTGCAACTCTTGCGGCTGTCTCCCTAGCCGATGATCTTCCACCACCCCTATAATCTCTAATTCCATATTTTTTAAAGTATGTATAATCAGCGTGACCTGGTCTAAATTTATCTTTTATATTGCCGTAATCTTTTGATCTCATGTCTTCATTATATATGATTAGTGATATTGGGGTTCCTGTAGTTTTTCCCTCAAAAACACCAGATAAGATCTCTACTTTATCACTTTCTTTTCTTTGAGTAGTAAATTTAGATTGCCCTGGTTTTCTTTTGTTAAGTTCTTTTTGAATATCTTCTTCTTTTAATGTTATCAAAGGAGGACATCCATCAATTATACAGCCAATTGCTGGGCCATGAGATTCTCCCCATGTAGTAAAACGAAATAACTTTCCAAAAGTATTAAATGACATTAATTATATTGTATAAGTTATTTTGTTGAAATTATGAATGAAAAAAACTCACTAGGCTTAGATAAATGTTTTTTAGAAACTGATGAACCATTTGAATTATTTGATAAATGGTATGAAGCAGCCAAAAAAAAAGAGATTAATGATCCAAATGCTTTGGCATTAGCTACATCCTCAAAAAATAATGTTCCTTCAGTGAGAATGGTTTTATTAAAAGATTTTAGTAAAAATGGTTTTGTTTTCTATACAAATTTAAATAGTCAAAAAGGAAATGAGATAAAAGAAAATCCATCTGTTTCCATGTGCTTTCATTGGAAATCCCTATTAAGGCAAGTACGTATTAATGGAAAGGTAACACCGGTACAAAATACTGTTGCTGATAAATATTATAATTCCAGAGCTTATGAGAGTAGAATAGGAGCTTGGGCTTCAAATCAAAGTTCTGTTTTAAATGATAGACAAGAGTTAATAAATTCGATTGATAAATTTAAAGAAAAATTTAATGAGAAGGATAATGTACCTAGACCCGATCATTGGTCTGGATGGAATTTAAAACCAGACAGTATCGAATTTTGGCTAGATGGAGACAACAGAATTCACGAAAGACTAAAATTTTTATTAAATTCTGATGGCAGTTGGAAAAAAGTTTTATTAAGTCCTTAAAAATTTCTAGCCAAACTAAAAGATGTTAAGTTGTTTAATATTTCTTTTTGATCACAGTCTTTAAAAATTGACAAAGAGCTTGAGGCTAGCTCAATATAGTGTTGAGCTTTTTTATAGCACTCATTTATCACATTATATTTTTTAATTAGTTTTAAAACATTTTCTAAATCATCTTTTTCTTTTTTGGATTTAGAGAAAAGATTTTTAATTAATTCTTTTTCTGATTTATTAATTTTTTGAAAAAGTAAAATGATAGGCAATGTAACCTTTCCTTCATAAAAATCTTGACCAATTTTTTTTCCAAACATTTTTAAATCAGAATTATAATCTAAAGTATCATCTGCAATTTGAAATGTAAGGCCAAGATTTCTGCCATAAAATTCTAAAGCTTCTTTTTCTTTAGTACCAACTTCAGCTAAGATAGCACCAACTTTTGTTGCAGCAGAAAACAATTCTGCAGTTTTTGCAGAAATTATTTTTAGATAAGTTTCCTCAAGCATATCAATTTCACCTTTATGCTGTAATTGAAGTATCTCTCCTTGTGCGATAGTAGATGATGTTGCTGAAAGTAATTTTAGAATTTCAATATTTCCATCTTCAACCATCATTTCAAAACATCTACTAAGAAGATAGTCCCCAACTAATATAGATGAGTGATTATTCCAAATTTTATTAAGAGTTTTTTTGCCTCTTCTAACTTGCCCATTATCAATAACATCATCATGCATTAAAGTTGCCCCATGAATTAACTCAACACATGCAGCAAGATTAATATCCCGAAAACCTTTTTTGTATCCACACAATTTTGCAGAGCCTAATGTCAAAAGGGCTCTTAATCTTTTTCCTCCTGTCTCAATATGATAATTCGTCATTTTATTTGCTAATTCGACATCACTGGACAGCTTAGATTTAATTTTTTCTTCAACCAAATTTAGTTTGTCGTCTACAGAGTTTTTTAGCTGAAAATAAGTATTGTTGATTTTATTTTGAAGTTTGATGACTGAGCCCATAAATTTAAATTAGTTTATAAAAATAATTTTATTACTTATCAATTGACGCACCCTCATCTTCAATTATAAGTAGTCTTTATTAACTTTTAAAACTCCTATAAAGACTAAGAATGTTCTCATTTTTTAAAAAAAAAAAAATTATCTCACACATTAAGCTTAATGGTGTTATTGGAAATGCAGGTAAATTTAAACAAGGTATAGATTTCTCAGGACAAGAGGAAATTATAAAAAAAGCTTTTTCTCTAAAAAAAGCAATTTGTGTTGCAATTTCAATTAACTCGCCAGGTGGTTCGCCAGTTCAATCTCATATGATTCATGATTTCATAAGAAATCAGGCCAAAAAACATAAAAAAAAAGTGATATTTTTTGCTGAGGACGTTGCGGCATCTGGAGGATATTTGATATCTTGCGCTGGAGACGAGATTTATGCAAACTCAAGTTCAATTATTGGTTCAATTGGAGTTATCTATTCTTCATTTGGTTTTACAGAGCTAATTAAAAAAGTTGGCATAGAAAGACGTGTTCACACTGCTGGGAAAAATAAAAGTACTTTAGACCCTTTTTTGGATGAGAAAAGTGAAGATATCGAAAGATTAAAAAAAATTCAGCTTGATTTACATCAAGATTTTATAAATGTAGTTGAGAGTAGCAGAGGATCAAAACTTATAAAAAAAGATATTGAACTGTTCTCAGGAGAATTTTGGTCAGGTAAAAAAGCTAAAGAACTTGGTTTAATAGATGGGATAGGTGATGCTGACCAAATTTTAAAACAAAAATATGGAGATGATATAATTATTAAAAAATTTGAAAAACCTAAGAGCTGGTTGAGCAACAAATTATCATCATCAAACGATAAACTTGATCAATTAGCAAATATTTTTGATGAAAGATCTATTTGGCAAAAATATGGTCTCTAAAAAAAAAAAAAATTTAAATAAGAATTCATTCCAAGAAACAATATTTAACTTACAAAAATTTTGGAGCAATCAAGGGTGTATAATTTTACAACCTTATGACTTAGAAGTCGGAGCTGGAACTTTTCACCCAGCCACAACTTTAAGATCGTTAGGCCCAAACCCATGGAAAGCAGCTTATGTTCAGCCATCCAGAAGACCAACAGATGGAAGATATGGAGAAAATCCAAATCGATTACAACATTATTATCAGTTTCAAGTGATTATAAAACCCTCGATAGATAATATTAAGAGCTTATATTTAAAAAGTTTATCTAAAATAGGCATAGATCATTCTGAGCATGATATTAGGTTTGTAGAAGATGATTGGGAGAGTCCTACCCTAGGTGCTGCGGGTTTAGGTTGGGAGGTTTGGTGTGATGGTATGGAAATAACACAATTTACATATTTCCAACAGATGGCAGGAATAAATTGCAATCCAGTTTCGGTAGAGATTACCTATGGATTGGAAAGAATATGTATGTTCATACAACAAAAACAAAATGTCTATGATTTAGATTGGAACGAAGAGGGTGTTAAATACAAAGATGTCTTTCAACAATCTGAAAGAGAGTTTTCGAAGTACAACTTTGAATATGCAAGTATTGAAAATTTATTTAAAAATTTTGATATGCATGAATTTGAAGCCAAGAGCTTAGCTGAGAAAAATATTTCTCTACCTGCCTACGATCATTGTCTAAAAGCCAGTCATGTGTTTAACATTTTAGATGCAAGAGGTGCAATAAGTGTTGCAGAGCGCGCAGAATACATTGCTAGAATAAGGAGTATTGTTAAATTAGTAGCTGAAGTTTGGATAGAAACACAAAAAAATTAAAAATGTCTGAATTATTTTTAGAGCTATTTAGTGAAGAAATTCCAGTTTCACTTCAAAAAAATATCAGAGAAAATCTAGTTTTAGAAATAAAAAAAGTTTTTGAAGATAAATCAATAAAGTTTAAAAAATACTTTTCTTTATCAACACCGAATAGACTTGTAGTTGTTTTTCAAAATCTTGATAAAGAAGTTAAAATAAAGTCAGAAGAAATAAAAGGTCCAAGCACATCATCTCCAACTGAAGCCTTAGAAGGTTTTTTAAAATCTCAAAAAATTACTAAAAAACAAGTTTTTAAAAAGAAAAATGACAAAGGTGAATTTTATTTTTATAAAACTAAAGAAATTAAATTAAAAACCTCTGATTTAATAAAAGAGAACCTTCCAAAAATCCTAATTGGATTTAAATGGAAAAAATCAATGAAATGGGGAAGTTATGATTTAAATTGGGCCAGGCCTCTTAAGTCAGTATTGTGTTTATTTGATAAAAAAGTAATAAATTTTTCAATAGGCCATTTAAGATCCTCTAATTTTACTTTTCTTGATAAAGATTTTGAAGAAAGAAAAAAAACTTTTACAGATTTTAATACTTATCAAAAGTCTCTTGAGCAATCAGGTACAATTTTAGATCAAGATAAAAGAAAAGATTTCATTAAAAAAGAAATAGAAAAAGTTTTAAAAAAAAAGAATCTTATTATTGAAGACAATGAAAAATTATTGGAAGAAGTTAATAACCTTGTAGATCAGCCACACATCATAGAGTGTTCCTTCGATAAAAAGTTCCTATCTATACCAAAAGAGATTTTGGTTTTAACAATGCAATCACATCAAAAGTATTTTCCTCTTTTTACAAAAAAACAAGAGATCACCAACGAGTTTATAGTAATAGCAAATAAAAAAGACAATAAAGGATTGATCAAGATAGGAAATGAGAGAGTTGTTAAAGCTAGACTAGATGATGCTGAATTTTTTTGGAATAAAGATAAATCTCAAAATTTAGTAAAAAAAGTTTCTAGTCTTAAAAATATGAATTTCTTTAAAGGACTTGGTACATATTTCGATAAAGTCCAGAGAATGCGCAAATTAGCTGCAATCATTTCTGATGAACTATTGATTAGTAAAGAGAAAGTTGAACTTTCAGCAACGATTTGTAAAACAGATTTAATTTCAGAAATTGTTGGTGAATTTCCAGAGCTTCAAGGAATTATGGGAGGTCATCTTTCTCACGTTCAAGGATTTGATAAAGAAATATCTGATGCTGTTAAGGAGCAATATTTACCGATAGGCCCTCATTCAAATGTTTCTAAAAAACCATACAGTATTACACTTTCACTGTCAGATAGAATTGATACCTTAATAGGTTTTTTTGGTATAAATGAGAAACCATCAAGCTCAAAAGATCCTTATGCTTTAAGAAGAATTGCTCATGGTATTATCAGAATACTTATTGAGAACAAAAAAGATATTAAGATTAATGATATAGTTTCATATTCATCAAATATTTATTTAGATCAAGGTTTTCAATTTTCAAACAATGAATTAATTAAAGATATTTCAAACTTTTTAAAAGACAGATTTAAATATTATTTAAAGGAGAAAAATTTTAGACACGATATTATTGATGCATCTGCAAAAATTTTAGATTTAAACAAAATTTCTACTAACTTTGAAAAAGCAAAAAGTTTAAATAAAGTTATCGATAAACCAATAGGCGTAGATATTGTATCTTCCTACAAAAGAGCCTTTAATATTATAAATTCAGAAACAAAAAAAGCTGTTGATCAGCTTACAAATACAACTGACCCTGGTATTTTTAATAATGAATATGAAAAAGCATTATTTAAAAAAACTAATGAATTAAAGCAAATTTTTTCTGTAGTCACAAATAAGCAAGACTTTGACCAGACATTAAATTCTCTTGCTTCAGCAAAAAAAGAGGTTTTTGATTTCTTTGATAATGTAAAAGTAAATGATGATAGTGAAATTATCAAAAAAAATAGATTGGAACTATTAAGTTTCTTCTGTAAAACCTTCGAAAATTTTATAGATTTTCAATTGATCAAAGATGCCAATGAATAAGTTAATTTTTAATTTTAACTCTAAAGACGCTAAAAAAATAAAAAGTCCTAAGAATACTTTAGGTGGCAAAGGCGCCAATCTATCAGAGATGGGCAGAATGGGACTTCCAGTTCCCCCAGGATTTACTATTTCCACTAATGTATGTGATTTATTTTATAAAAATAAAAAAAAACTAAACTCTAAAATTATTAATCAAATAAAATCAGAGCTTAAAGTAATTGAAAAAGGTGTTAAAAAAAAATTTGGAGATTTAAAAAATCCTTTACTTCTTTCAGTTAGATCAGGAGCAAGAGTTTCCATGCCTGGCATGATGGATACGATACTAAATTTAGGTCTTAATGACGAAACTGTAATTGCTCTATCAAAAAAAACATCAAACGGTAGATTTGCTAAAGATAGCTATAGACGATTTATTCAAATGTATGGAAATGTTGTTATGGGAGTTGAAGGCCATTATTTTGAAGAATTAATTGAAAATTATAAATTAACAAAAGGCGTTCTTCTAGATACAGAATTAGATGAAAGTGATTGGGATGGGTTAATTAATGATTTTAAGAAAGTTGTTAAGGAGAAAACTCAAAAAAATTTCCCACAAAATGTATACGAACAACTTTTTGGTGCAATTAGTGCTGTATTTTTATCTTGGGAAAGTAATCGAGCAAAAATTTATAGAAAATTAAACCAAATACCATCTGAATGGGGGACAGCTGTTAACGTTCAATCTATGGTCTTTGGAAATATGGGAAATGATTGTGCTACCGGAGTAGTATTTACGCGAAATCCCTCAGATGGATCTAACGACATTTACGGAGAGTACTTGATTAATGCTCAAGGTGAAGATGTTGTAGCTGGTACACGAACACCTCAATACATTACCAAAAAGGCTCGAAAAGAAGCAAATGTAAAAGATCCATCCATGGAAGAGTCGATGCCTAAAGTTTACAAGCAACTAGAGAAAATTTTAATGAAATTGGAAAATCATTATAAAGATATGCAGGATGTAGAGTTTACAGTTGAAAATAATAAACTTTGGATTTTGCAAACGAGATCAGGAAAAAGAACATCTAAGTCTGCTGTTAAAATAGCTGTAGATATGGTTAAAGAGAAGTTGATTTCAAAAAAAGAGGCTATCCTTAGAATAGATCCAAGTTCTCTAGATACATTGTTACATCCAACATTAGATGAAAAAAGTGAGATTAATGTTATAGCAAATGGTCTTCCAGCATCACCAGGTGCTGCAAGTGGAAAAGTAGTTTTTTCTTCTGAAGAAGCTGAAAGATTAAATGACATGATGCAGGACACGATATTAGTTAGAGTAGAAACTTCACCTGAAGATATTCAGGGAATGCATGCAGCCAAAGGTATATTAACTGCAAGAGGTGGAATGACAAGTCATGCTGCTGTAGTTGCTAGAGGAATGGGTAGGCCTTGCGTTTCTGGATCAAGTGAAATTGATATTAACTATGAAAGTAAAATTTTCAAAACTTCTGAGCTTGAAATTAAAGAGGGTGACATCATTACAATTGATGGATCTACTGGTAGAATAATCCTTGGAGAGGTGCCCACTGTTAAGCCTGAAATTTCAGGTGATTTTTCAAAATTAATGAGTTGGGCTGATAGTATAAGAAAACTAAAAGTTAGAACAAATTCAGAAACCCCTGTAGACACAAAAACAGCAAGAGATTTTGGTGCAGAGGGAATTGGTTTATGTAGAACAGAACATATGTTTTTTGATGAAGAAAGAATTTTATCTGTAAGAGAGATGATTTTATCAAAAACAAAAGAAGATAGAGCAAGAGCACTTACAAAATTATTACCACACCAGAAAAAAGATTTTGTGGAAATTTTTAAAATAATGAGTGGGTTACCAGTAACTGTAAGATTATTAGATCCACCATTACATGAATTTTTACCACATTCAGAAAAAGAAATTCTAGAGGTAGCAAATGTTGTTGGAGTTGACCTTAAAGAAGTAAAATCAAGAATATCTGAATTACACGAGCAAAATCCTATGCTTGGTCATAGAGGTTGTAGATTAGGTATTTCTTATCCTGAAATATATGAAATGCAATGTAGAGCAATTTTTGAAGCTTTAGTAGAACTAAAAAAGAATAAAATAAAATCAGCATTTCCAGAAATTATGATTCCCTTAGTTTCTACAGAAGCTGAAATAAAAATTATGAAAGATTTAGTTATAAGGGTTGCCAAAACTGTCCAAGAGGAAAATAAAGTTAAAATTGATTTTATTGTTGGCACTATGATTGAACTTCCAAGGGCAGCAATTAAAGCAAAAGATATTGCAAAACATGCAGAATTTTTTAGTTTTGGAACTAACGATTTAACCCAAACAACGTTTGGAATAAGTCGAGATGATAGTGGTAAATTTTTAAACGATTACATTGATAATAAAATTTTTGATATTGATCCATTCGTGTCCATCGATGAGGGAGTTGAGGATTTAATTGAAATTGCAGTCTTAAAAGGCAAGAAACAAAATAAAAAAATTAAGTTAGGCATATGCGGTGAGCACGGAGGTGATCCTAAAAGTATAGCTTTTTGTTCTAGAGTTGGATTAAATTATGTTTCATGTTCTCCATACAGAGTTCCAATAGCAAGACTTGCAGCAGCTCAAGCAGAAATAAATAAAAATAAATAAAAATTTAGGGGCGTTCTGTTGCCAGGTGCCCCAAACCCCGTCTACTTAATTAACCGAAGT
>VTPL01000083.1 GCA_008638165.1 Pelagibacteraceae bacterium | reverse complement strand
AAACTTACTTAGCTCTACCAGGTTGTTGCATTGCTGCTGCCCAAATGATCAGACCGAAAGCGATCTTGTTCAAGAAGTCAGCTGCGTTGTAAATCACGTTTAGTGAGCTAGCGTCTACTCCACCTGTTAGGTAACCAAAAATGTAACCTAATGGGTAAATAGCCCAACCTACTGTAACGATCATTCTCATTGCACCGAAAGCTGTAACAAGTGCTTTGTTACCACTTTTCGCTGCACGCTTGCCTGCCTCACCAGAGAATACTTCATAAAGAATGTATACCCAACCAGCCATACCGATAATGAAACCAAGTGTAGCGTTGATGTATCCAGCTTCTCCTAAGTATCCACCGACTAACATTACTAATGTTCCTAACATCAGTCTCCAGAAAATTCCAGAGTCTGCTTTGTTTACTGCTGATAGAACAAAATAGAATTCTAACATCAATAACGGTACAGTAATTAACCAGTCAATGTATCTGTAAACAGTTGGTGAGTCACCAGTAGTGATCCATACATCTCTCATGTACATGTAGTGTACGAATGCAATACCAGTTACTAGACCAGCAACTGTCATTGAAACTCTCCATCCAGCTGGAACCGAACTTCTTTCTAGAAAGAAGAACACAGTAGCAGCTAAACAAGCCATTGATACTAGCCAAAATGAAATTCCTACGAAATCATCTTGAGCTAACATGGCAGTTTCTGCGTTTGCTACACCTGTAACACCCATAAGAGCAACAGCTGTAAGAGCAAACAATTTAAGTTTTTTCATAAAAAACTCCCTCTTCGTTAGTTTTTATTTATTTAGTTTATATAAACTAGACTTAAGTCACCCTAAGCCAAAGTTGGGGTTAGATAGCAAATAAAGTTAGAAAATTGAAGACAAAATTACCTTTAATTTGCATTGATTTTACTTACTTTTTAAAATTAAATACAATTTATAAGTTAAAACATCAAAAAATGATCAATTTCGAATCAAAATCAATTAATGACTAGTTTTAAAAATATTTACGATCAATCGATCAACAATCCCGAAAATTTTTGGCAAGATGTATCTAATGATGTCTTTTGGTTTAAGAAACCAACAAAAATTTTAGATAAATCAAACCCACCTTTTTATAAATGGTTCAGCGATGGGGTAACAAATACTTGTTACAATGCTTTAGACGTACATATCGATAAAGGGAAAGGTCAAAAGACTGCTCTTATTTATGACAGTCCAATCACAGGCAATAAATCAAAATTCACGTATGAAGAATTAAAAGCAAAAGTTTCGAAATTCGCTGGCGGACTGAAAGACCAAGGAGTTAATAAAGGAGATAGGGTAATTATTTATATGCCAATGATACCCGAAGCCGTTATAGCAATGTTAGCTTGTGCTAGAATTGGAGCCATTCACTCTGTTGTTTTTGGTGGATTTGCTTCAGACGAGCTTGCAAGCAGAATTGATGATAGTACTGCAAAGATTTTGGTAACAGCTTCATGTGGTTTCGAGCCAGGAAGAACTGTTGAATATAAGCCGCTTGTAGATGAGGCTTTAAAAAAAGCGAAACATAAAATTGAAAAATTAATATTATTCCAGAGAAAAGGTCATGAAGTAAAACTAAACTCATCAAATGAGCTTGATTGGCAAGAAGTGGTTTCTAAAGCTAAAGATGTTGATTGTGTTGAGATGAACTCAAATGAACTAGCGTATATTTTGTATACCTCTGGCACAACCGGTACACCTAAAGGGATTGTTAGAGATATAGGAGGTCACATAGTTGCTTTAAAATGGACTATGAAAAACATCTATAACATTGATGAAGATGATGTTTGGTGGTCTGCAAGTGATATAGGTTGGATTGTAGGACACTCTTATATTGTCTACGCTCCATTGTTTAAAGGATGTACGACTGTTTTGTTTGAAGGAAAACCTGTTGGAACTCCTGATGCTGGGATTTTTTGGAAGATTATTTCTGAGTATAATGTAAAAGCACTATTCACAGCTCCGACTGCTTTTAGAGCAATTAAAAAAGAAGATCCTGAAGGTAAATTTTTTTCAAAATATGATTTATCTAAATTTAAAACTTTATTCTTAGCTGGAGAAAGAGCTGATCCAGATACAATTAAATGGGCAGAAAATTTATTAAAAGTACCTGTGATTGATCATTGGTGGCAAACTGAAACAAGTTGGGCAATAAGTGCCAATTGTACAGGAATAGAAATGATGAAAACCAAATATGGATCAGCTTGTAAAGCTGTTCCTGGTTATGATGTTAAAATTATTAAACCCGATCAAACTTTAGCTAAACCAAATGAAATGGGAGATATAGTTGTAAAACTTCCATTACCTCCTGGAACCTTTCCAACTCTTTGGAATGCAGACAAAAGATATAAAGACAACTATATGAGCAACTATGAGGGTTATTATCAAACCTATGATGCAGGTCACATAGATGAAGATGGCTATATTTGGATAATGTCTAGAACTGATGACATTATAAATGTTGCAGGTCACAGATTGTCTACTGGTGCTATTGAAGAGGTATTATCAGAGCATCAATCAGTTGCTGAATGTGCAGTGCTTGGAATTGCAGACAAACTAAAAGGACAATTGCCGATAGGTCTTATTGTTTTAAAAGCTGGGGTAGACAAAGATAATGAGACCATTTCAAAAGAATGTATCAAAATGGTTAGAGATAAAATTGGACCAGTTGCTGCATTTAAAGTTGCAATAGTTGTTAAAAGACTTCCAAAAACAAGATCTGGTAAAATCTTAAGAGGAACCATAAGAAAAATTGCTGA
>VTPL01000027.1 GCA_008638165.1 Pelagibacteraceae bacterium | reverse complement strand
TTAGAAAAAAAAGATACAGCTGCTGGCGCTAGCGGTATTGCCTGTGGCGTTATAAGAAATAATTATTTTCAGCCTGCTATGAGAGAGTTGATGGCTCACTCGGTTGAGGTTTGGGAAAGTGATCCAAAATCTTTTAAATATAATGCAGTGGGATATATGCAAATATCACCAGAAATTATGCATGAGGATGTTGCTAGTATTTTTGAACAACAAAAATCTATTGGTTATGAATCTGTTTTTATTGAAGGTGAAAAAGATTGTATGAAATATATGAAAAATATATTTGAAGATTGGCAAGCACAAAAAATTACATCTGTTCTACATGAAAAAAAAGGTGGCTATGCATTTAATAAAGATTCAATAAAGGCTTTAGAAAAAAAAGCTATTGCTGGAGGTGTAAGTATTCTTAAAGGAATTACAGTTAATGGATTTAATAAAGAAAATAACGGCATAGTGAAAAGTGTAATTACAGATCAGGGAATTATAGAATGTGATCAAGTAGTTATAGCTGCTGGACCATGGGTCAGAGATTTCTGGAATATGTTAGGGCTACCAAAAAAAATAGAAATTAAAGGTAAAGATCAAAAATTACACGAAACAGAAATGTGGAAATATTGGTTTTTGCAAGAGGGAGTGTTGGGAGTTAAATCAGATTATTTACGAACAAATGAAAATAAGCAGCCCCCTGTAATTCATGTTGATACAGATGCTCCACTTTATTCAGATAAAGATAAAAAACTTTTGACAGATAAATTGTGGGGAATTTATTACAAACCTGATATTGATGGTTTAGGTGTTCAAGGTGGAACATCACCCTATATTGTAAATAAACATTTTGATGATGTTAATGTTGATCCGTATGGATTAGACTCTGATGAGTACCAAACAACAGAAGCATTTTCAGATATGTGGACCTCAGCTTTAGCACATTGCCAAAAAAGATTTGAAGGAAATTCCTCTTTATATAGAAAAGGACCATCAGGAGGATTGGGATGTATGACACCAGACAGCTTTCCTATTTTCGATAGATTTTTTGAGAATGTATATTTAATTGCAGATGCAAACCATGGCTATAAAATGATTGGTGTTGGTCACTTAGTTGCAAACGAGATACTCGGAAAAGAAAGTAATTTATTAAAACCATTCAGATTTGATCGTTACGGCAAAGGAAATCTTCACCCAACTTCAAATAGTCCTTTTCCTTGGAGCTAGTTAAAGATTTTTCAATATTTCATTAATTAACTAGTAAAATAACTATTGTAACAAATTTACATTTATTTAATAAAATATGAAAAGTTATTAAATGAAAAAAATAGTTATTATTGGAGCAGGATCAATGGCTTCTGCTTTTTGTTTTCCCTGTGTAGATAATGGTAATACCACTTATCTTGTAGGCACACATTTAGAAGATGAATTAATTTCAAAAATTCAAGAAAACAAATTCCATCCAGCATTAAATATTAATTTACCAAATAAATTAATAATTGAAAAACATGATAAGTTAAACGAAGTTTTAAGTAGTGCGGATATTATAGTTGCAGGAATTAGCTCTGTTGGAATTAATTGGTTTACTGAACAAATTTCAGCATATTATAAAAAAAATCTTCCCATTATATTGCTTACAAAAGGATTATCAGTTTCTGAAAATAAAATTTTAACTTTATCTGAAAAAATAAAAAAAAATCTTAGAAATTTTAGTAGTGATGAAATCAATATTTCAGCAGTTAAAGGGCCATGTTTAGCTTCAGGATTAGCCAATAAAATGAGAACCGGTGCAGTTTTAGCTAATGAAAATATTAATATTGCAAAAGATTTAAGCAGTTTAATTGCAACAGATTATTATTCAATTGAGATAACAAGCGATATTAATGGTGTTGAATTATCCGGTGCAATAAAAAATATTTATTCAATGCTTATTGGTGCATCAAAAGGTTTGAGTAACCTTGAGGCATCTGATGATATTAAAGATAAATACTATTTAAATACCGCAGCATCATTGGTTCATAGATCTGTTTCAGAAATGTCAAAATTTATTGAAGCTAACAACGGAAGTATCTCAACTGTTTATGGTCTGGCAGGACTTGGAGATCTTTATGTTAGTGCTATTGGTGGAAGAAATAGTTTGATGGGAAAATATTTAGGTGATGGTTATCTTTATTTAGAAGCTAAAGAAAAATTTATGAAGAATATAACAGTAGAGGGTGCTGAATTAGCCAAAGAAATTGGTCCATTTATATTAAAAAACTATTCAAAAAAGGACTTTCCATTAATGTTTAATGTAATTGAGTCAATTTGTAATAACAAGAAATTGCAAATAGATTGGTAATGAAAAAAGTTCTTATTGTTGAAGGGAATACAAAAGAAAATAATTTAGAACTAGTATCAAATAATATTGAGACTCATACACAAAGTATTCACAATTCATTAAATAAAATAAATGAAAATCTAAAAATAGAAGAATTCAATCCTTCAATAAAAAATAATTTAGATAAATTAAATTTAGAAAAATATGATGGTTTAATTTGGAGTGGAGGTAATGGGCATATTTATGAAAATGATGATGATACCAAGGCTCAAATTGAGTTTATGAAAATTTGTTTTAAAAAAGTAAAAAATATATTTGCAATATGTTGGGGAATGCAGGTTGCTGTTAAAGCAGCTGGAGGTGAAGTCAAAAAATCAATCAATGGTCCTAATATAGGAGTAAGTCTTGATATTAAATTAACCGATGAAGGCAAAACTCACCCAATGTACAAAGACAAAAATAATACTTTTAGTGCTCCTGCATTTAATTTTGATGAAGTTGTAAAGCTACCCCCTAATACAAAATATTTATCTTTTAATAGTATTAATAAATTTCAATCTGTGAGTTTTGAATGTGATAAAAGTAATGTTTGGGCAGTTCAGTATCATCCTGAATTTGATTACGATAAAATGATCAATTTAACTATTTTTAAAAAAAAAGACTTATTTGAAAATGAGTTAAAATTTGAAAATCATATTCAGCTATTAAAAAAAGAAAAAGAATTATCTTCAGATAACTTTAGAATGAAGGAATTAGAAAATTGGTTAGGTTCAATTAAAAGTATAAATTAAAACAAACCTTCAATATCACCTTTATCATTAAGCTTTATAGAATCTGCTGCTGGCACCCTCGGTAAACCTGGCATAGTCATTATGGCACCACAAATAATAACGATAAATTCTGCACCAGAGGACAACCTAACCTCTCTAATTTGCAAGACGTGTCCTGTGGGAGCGCCTTTTAAATTTGGATCAGTTGAAAAACTATATTGAGTTTTAGCAATACATATTGGTAATTCACCATAACCTTGATCTTCAAAGCTTTTTAATTGTTCTCTAATTTTGGTATCTGCAACCACTTCACTTGCTCGGTAGATTTCTTTTGCTACCGTTTCTACTTTTTTAAATAATGGTGTTTCATTTTCATATAAAAATTTAAAATCAGATTTTTCTTTTTCTATTAATTCTACTACATGAGATGCTAGTTCTTTTGTTCCTTCACCACCATTTGACCAGTGAGTACACAAAGTAGCTTTAACACCCATATCTTTACAGGCTTCTATTAAAGTTTTTGTTTCGTTTTCAGTATCAGTAATGAAGTGATTAACAGCTACAGCAACTGGCAATCCATATTTTCTAATATTTTCTATATGTCTTTTAAGGTTTACTAAACCTTTACTTAAAGCATCAACATTTTCTTTCTTGAGCTCTTCTTTGTTAAGACCACCATGCATTTTTAAAGCTCTAATTGTTGCAACAATAACTACACAACTAGGTTTTAAATTTGATTTTCTACACTTTATATCTAAAAATTTTTCTGCACCAAGGTCAGCACCAAAACCTGCTTCAGTAACCACATAATCTGCTAATTTTAATCCAGTTTTAGTTGCAATAACAGAGTTACAACCATGAGCTATATTCGCAAATGGTCCACCATGAATTATTGCAGGATTATTTTCTAAAGTTTGTGTAACATTTGGTCTGATCGCATCTTTAAGCAATACAGTCATGGGCCCTTGGGCATTTAAATCTTTTGCATAAATTGGTTTTTTATCTCTAGTATAAGCAATTGTAATATTTCCAATTCTATTTTCTAAATCTTTCAGATTATTGGCTAAGCAAAAAATAGCCATGATTTCTGAAGCAACTGTAATATCAAAACCATCTTCTCTAGGAAAACCGTTAGCAACACCACCTAAGTTAATATTTATAGATCTTAATGATCTATCATTCATATCCATTACTCTTTTCCAAACAATTCTTCGAACATCTATATCTAATTTATTTCCCCAGTAGATATGATTGTCTATTAATGCTGATAGCAAGTTATGAGCTGAGGTGATTGCATGAAAGTCACCTGTAAAATGGAGGTTTATTTGCTCCATTGGTACTACTTGGGCATAACCACCTCCAGCTGCTCCACCTTTCATTCCAAAAGAGGGACCAAGACTAGGTTCTCGAAGACAAACTATAGATTTTTTTCCAATTTTATTTAAACCATCATTTAATCCTACAGAAGTAGTTGTCTTGCCTTCGCCTGCTGGGGTTGGGGTAATTGCAGTAACCAAAATTAATTTACCATCTGGCTTATCTTTTAAAGTGTCTATGTATTCTAAATTTATTTTAGCAATATGACGACCCATTGGACTAAATGCAAAACTTTCATCAGGAACATTCACTTTTTCTAAAATTTCCTTAATAGGCTGCATTTTAGCTTCTCTGGCTATTTGGATATCAGATTTAACTTCACTCATTATAAATTTTTATAAATTTACCAACACTTATCTCTTTTTTATAAAATATGAAACTTCTAAAAATTAGATATATAAATAATAAAGACTATTTCTTTTCGTTGTTATAATGTCTTGGAGTGAACAAGTATTCAATTTTTAGCATTATTAAAAATGCATTCTCCAATCATCAAAATTGGAGCTTAGCATGGAAAGATCCAACACCTAAAAAAGAGTATGATGTTGTCATTATTGGTGGTGGAGGTCATGGACTTGCAACAGCTTATTATTTAGCAAAAGAACATAAAATTACAAACGTGGCTATCATTGAAAAAGGTTGGATTGGAGGAGGAAATATTGGGCGTAATACAACAATTATCAGATCAAATTTTATGTATGATGAAAATGCTAAGTTCAATGAATTTGGAATGAATTTGTGGAGAAATATGTCTCAAGAATTAAATTTCAATGTCATGTTTTCTCCAAGAGGAATAGTTAATCTTGCACATTCCGATGCTCAGATGAATGCATATGCTAGAAGAGGTAATTCAATGAGATTAAATGGAATTGATGCTGTTTTGCTTAATCGAGATGAGATTAAAAAAATGATACCTATGGCAGATTTTTCAGAAGATGTTAGGTATCCAATTTTTGGAGGCTTAGCGCAACCAAGTGCTGGCACTGCAAGACATGATGCTGTTGCTTGGGGTTATGCACGTCAAGCAGATTCAATGGGAGTTGATATTATTCAAAACTGTGAAGTCACAGGTTTTGATATGAGTGGTGGTAAAATTACGGGATTAAGAACTTCAAGAGGAGATATTAAAACTAAAAAAATTGGTCTTTGCGTTGCAGGAAGTACAAATGTACTTGCTGAGAAACTAAATATTACTTTACCAATTGAAACACATTTACTTCAAGCATGTGTATCTGAACCGGTAAAACCAATTTTAGATGGTGTTGTAACATTTGGTGCTGGTCATTTTTATATAAGTCAATCTGATAAAGGTGAAATGGTCATGGGAGGTGATTTAGATGGCTATAATAGTTATGCACAAAAAGGGAATCTTCCAACTATTCAACACGTATTATCTGGAGGCGTAGCGTTATTTCCATTTTTAAGCAGACTTAAGATGTTAAGGACGTGGGGTGGTATTATGGATATGTCGATGGATGGCTCTCCAATAATAGATAAAACTCATATTGAGGGTTTGTATTTAAATTGTGGATGGTGTTACGGTGGATTTAAATCTGTACCGTCTTCTGGTTGGACTTTTGCACATACAATTGCACAAGACAGAGTACATGAACTAAATTCAGGATTTAGTCTTAGTAGATTTTCAAAAGGATATTTATTAGATGAAAAAGGTCTTGGAACAAAAACTTGGATTTCATAAATGCTAAATATTAAATGTCCATATTGTGGTGAGAGAGCTCAAAAAGAATTTGCTTATGGTGGAGATGGAACAATAAAAAGACCAGAACTAGATAAATCAGTTACAGATAAAGAGTGGGATGCATTTGTTTATGAGAGAAAAAGTCCAAGAGGAAAACATGTAGAGTTCTGGCATCATATTTTTGGATGCAGACAATGGTTTAGGGCACAAAGAGATACTGTTACTCATGAAATTTTTAAAACAGTAAAATTGGATGAAGAAATTTAATGTCTCAGCCATTTAGATTAGATAACGAAGGGTTAATTAACAGAGATAAGAAAATTAGCTTTACCTTTAACGGAAGTAAATATTTTGGTTATGAGGGCGATACATTAGCCTCAGCACTACTTGCTAATGGTATTCATTTAGTTGGAAGAAGTTTCAAGTATCATAGGCCAAGAGGTTTTTTTGGGGCTGGGGTGGATGAACCAAATGCAAAATTACAAGTTACAATAAATGGATATTCAGAACCAAATGTGAATGCTACTGAAATTGAGCTTGTAGAAGGTTTGTCAGCCACCAGTCAAAATTGTTGGCCTTCAGTAAAATTTGACATTGGAGCTATAAATAATTTCTTAAGCAGGTTTTTTCCTGCTGGATTTTATTACAAAACTTTTATGTGGCCTAAAAGTTTTTGGTATAAAATTTATGAACCATTCATTAGAAAGGCAGCAGGTTTAGGGGTTGCTTCTATCTCAAAAGATAACGAGAGATATGAACACAAATATGAATATTGTGATTTACTTGTAGCTGGATCTGGTCCAGCAGGTTTAGCAAGTGCGTATGCTGCTGCTAAAAATGGAGCTAAAGTCATATTAGCTGAAGATAAACCGAGGTTTGGAGGCACTTTATTAACCGATAATGTTACAATAGATAATCTATCTGGAAAAGATTGGGCTGAAAAAATTATTTCAGAATTAAAAGAGATGCCAAATGTGATTGTGAAAAATAGATCACAAGTCTTTGGTTATTATGATCACAACATGACTGTAATGTTTGAGAGAATTGGAGATCATTTAGAAAAAAGAAACAAATATTCGCCCCGCCAAAGACTTTGGTATATTAGAGCCAAACAAGTTTTTTTAGCAACAGGATCCATAGAAAGACCAATTGTTTTTGGAAATAATGACACTCCTGGAGTTTTTTTATCATCAGCAGCTAAAGAATATATAAAGGTCTATGGTGTACTAATCGGCAAGAAACCTATTATATTTACCAACAATGATAGCGCTTATGAAACAGCACTAGAATTCAAAAAACACGGCATAAATCCTGTCGTTATAGATACACGAGAAGATCAAAAATCTGATCTTATTGAAGAAGCTAAAATTCAAGATATTGAAATTAAGTTTTCCCACGCCGTTATTGCTGCACACGGATATAAAAAAATAAAATCAGCATCTATTGGAAAATTGAATCAAGATAAAACTGATTTTGAAAACATAGAAAGATTAAATTGTGATTGTATATGTGTTTCTGGGTTTTGGACTCCAACAGTCCATTTAGCCTCTCAATCTGGCAACAAATTAAAGTTTGATGAGAAAATAGATGCCTTTATTCCTGATAAAGCAAAACAAAATGAAAAATCATTAGGTGCATCAAATGGTATTTTTAATCTTAAAGAAACTTTAAAAACAAGTTTTGAAATTGGAACTGAGACTTCAAAATCAATAACTAAAAATGGTAAAAGTATTTTAGTACCAAATGTTAATGAAAAAAAACACAGTGATCATGATAAGTTTTGGTGTTCACCTCTGCCAAAAGGTAAAAATTACAAAAGATTTGTAGACTTTCAAAATGACGTAGCAGTCTCAGATATAGAGATTGCTTTAAGGGAAGGTTATAGATCAATTGAACATGTTAAGAGGTATACTACACTTGGCATGGCAACTGACCAGGGTAGAACCAGTAACTTGAATGGGCTTCAATTAGTTGCAAATATCGAAAAAAAAATTGTACCACAAGTGGGTCATACTACTTTTAGACCCCCATTTACTCCAATAACGATAGGAGCAATAGTTGGAAGAGAGGTTGGAAAAGAATATATGCCAACAAGAAAAACACCAATGCATGAGTGGCACGAAAAAAATAATGCTGTATTCACAGATGCTGGAGCCTGGAAAAGACCAAGATATTATAAGTTAGGTAATGAAACTTTGTCTGAAGCATCAAGAAGAGAGGCAAAAAATGTTAGAGATAACGTGGGTGTTTGCGATGTCACTACATTAGGCAAAATTGATATCAAAGGACCAGATTCTGCTGAATTTTTAAATAGAGTTTATACTAATTCATGGCTCAAACTGCCAATAGGTAAATCAAGATATGGGGTAATGTTAAGAGAAGATGGAATTGTTATGGATGATGGAACAACAACTAGGATTGAAGATAACCATTATCATATGACCACAACAACCGCCCAAGCAGCAAATGTGCTATCACACTTAGAATATTATCTTCAAGTAGTTTGGCCAGAATTAAATGTAAATGTTGTATCAACTACCGAGCAATGGGCTGGAGCTGCACTTGCTGGACCAAAATCTAGAGATGTATTGTCTAAATTGTTCCCAGATTTAAATGTTAGTAATCAAGAATTACCTTTCATGGGATATACTGAAGGAAACCTATTTGGTGTACATGCGAGAGTGTTTAGAATTTCTTTCTCAGGTGAGCTTGCTTATGAAATCAATGTTAATTCAGACAGTGGTCTATTCATGTGGGAGAAAATTATAGAGGTTGGTAAGGAATTTAATCTTCAACCATATGGAACAGAAGCACTATCTACTTTAAGGATTGAAATGGGGCATGT
Source organism: Pelagibacteraceae bacterium (assembly GCA_008638165.1). Taxonomy (GTDB): domain Bacteria; phylum Pseudomonadota; class Alphaproteobacteria; order Pelagibacterales; family Pelagibacteraceae; genus Pelagibacter. Next base: position 1,793 of record VTPL01000027.1, on the reverse strand, counting down.
AGCAGGACCAGAAATTGATGGTCGAACTATTCCTTACGATTTAGCTTTAGAGGGATTAGTATCAAAGAAAAAAGATTTTATTGGAAAAAGGTCTCTTCAAAAAGAGGCTTTTAGCACCCAAGATAGACAGAAAATTGTTGGTCTAGTTCCAATAGATAAAAAAACAAGTATTCCAGAAGGCTCTCATTTAGTTAAAGATAAAGATGCAAAATTACCAAATCCTAAATTAGGACATGTATCATCATCTTGTTGGAGTGTTGAAAATAATAATCCATTTTCATTAGCAATTCTTAAAGATGGAAGAAATATGATTGGAAAAAAACTCTATGCAGTTTCACCATTAAACAAAACTGCAGTTGAAGTTGAAATTATATCATCACATTATGTTGATAAAGAAGGAACTAGAGTTAGATCATGACACAGTTTTCAGTATTAAATTCAATTCATAAAAAAGGAAAATTTGGCAATCATGAAAATAAAAATGAAAAAAATTTATTAAAAATTTCTGAAATAAATAATTTAGCTATTTTTCAATTAGTAAAATTTAAACATTCAGCTATTGAAAATGATTATTTGACTATCGATCATCTAGGTTTGCCTGCACCTTTAAAGGTAACATCAAATGATACAACTAGGATATTATGGATGGGCCCCAACAATTGGTTAATAGTGTCAAAAAAATTAGATTTATTGGAAAATGAAAGCAAAAAAATTGATAATGTAAATTTTGCATTAACAGATCTTTCAAATTCCAAAACAATTATTGAAATTGAAGGTGATTTAGCTGATGAGGTATTAAAAAAAGGTTGCCCATTAAATATTAATGAGATGAAAGAGGGTGATTGCTCTAATTCAATTTACAATTCAATATCAGTCACATTGGATTTTATTTCAGATAATCCAAAAAAAATTAGGGTATTCAGTTTAAGAAGTTATGGAGAGTCTTTTTATCACTCAATTACTGATGCCTGCTTAGAATATGGATATATAGCAATTTAGACTTTATTTCTTGTAGCGATATAAACACCAATTGATGCAACAACAAATCCAATTAAATCCAAGGTGTTTAATTTTTCATTTAAAAAGACCCATGCCATAAATGCTGAAGTTGGTGGTATTAGAAAAAAAATAGAAACAGTTTTACTTGCTGAATTTTTTTTAATCAAATACATCAAAATTGTAAAAGCACCAAAAGAAACCAAAAAAATTTGATGGCTCATTGCAAAAATAAAAGTTTTTGTAAAATTAATGTATGGATCAACAAAAATTATAATTATTAGCAAATGAAAAGAAAACCCTCCTACCGCTTGATAAAAGTTACTTACTGGTAAAGGTAAATTATTACTCAATTTTTTTTGCCAGATGGTTGAAGTAGTAATAGCAATCAAAGAGATAACTGTAGCAATAAAACCAGTTAAAGGAATTCCGTTACCCACATCAATTCCAAGAACCATTGCTGCACCAATAAAACCAAGTATCACTCCTAGCCATTGATTAAAGGAAACTTTTTCACCTAAAATTGGTCCACTTAAAGCATTTGTAAGGATTGGCTGAAGTGTAACTATTAAAGCAGCAATTGCTGTAGGCATACCTTTGGAGACAGCAAAAAAAACCCCACCTAAATAAAGTCCATGGAATAAAACACCACTAAAAAAAGATTCTAAAAAAAATTTTCTTTTAATCAAAATTTTATTGTTTGTAATTATTGAAAATATAAAAAAACCAATAGCAACAATTCCAAATCTAAAAGCCAGTGCTGAAAATGGATCACTATTATCTATTAATGGTTTAGT
>VTPL01000026.1 GCA_008638165.1 Pelagibacteraceae bacterium | reverse complement strand
ATCCATAAGTCTCTTCCAACTAAAGCATAGGTTTCGATAAAAAACATAGCAAATATTGCAACAACCATTTTACCAACAACAGCTGCAGGCACTAAATTTTTCTTCTTAGCTGAACGAATAGTTACAGCTCCAATTGCAAGGCCTAAAGCAGTAACCAGCCCTAAAACATCACCATAAATATTGCCTAACTGAAGTGAGTCGTAGAATATATAAACTGCTGCCAAAAAAGTTACTGCAATTGCAGTCCACGTTTTACTATCAGGCATTTCTTTTAAAAAAATAGCTCCTAATATTGCAGATAACATCGGTGCCATTGCAATCATTACTAATGTATTTGCAACATTGGTATTTTGAATAGATACCACAAAAGCAATATTGGTAACGGAAAAGGTTGCTATATAAATCAGCCCATGATGTCCGCTAGTAAATAATATTTTAAAGAAATTTAATTTATAAATTAACAACATTCCTAGAAAAACAGTTAGAAAAGGAATTGCTCCTCGATAAAAAACTAAACTCCAGGTATCAATACTTGATAATCGAATAAACAAACTATCTGGAGTAATGAACATTACTGCAACAAAGGCAAGTAAAGACCCTTTTTTTTGATCCGATAAATTGTTCATGCTTTAAGTTCTTTCCAAAATAATTTTGCTAAATTAATTCCTGATAAATCATAATATGATTTTAGTCCTGTAGGCGAGGTAACATTGATATCGCCATTTAATTTTTGATCAATAAAATCTATTCCAGCAAAGAATATATTTTCTTTTTTAAGGTCTTTTGAAATTAATTTTGAGATTTTTAATTCTGATTTTGTAAGTTTTATATTAATTGGAACTGCACCTTTGCTCATGTTACTTAAGAAGGATCCTTTTTTAGGTACTCTTGAAATTGCACCAACCACTTTACCATTAATAATAAAAACTCTTTTGTCACCCTTGCTGATTTTAGGTAAAAACTTTTGACACATGATATGATCATGTTTTTTGATAAAATTATTTATTGTTTTTAAATTAAAACTATTCATTAATAAAATATCATTACCGCTGTAACTATGGATTGGTTTTACAATCACTTTTTTATTTCTTTTAAAAAAAGATTTAATTTCATCTAAGTTTTGTGAGAAGATAGTATCAGGCATAAATTTTTGATATTTTGCAGAATATAATTTTTCAGACACATTTCTAATTGAAGTAGGGTCATTGATGATTTTAACTTTATGTTTAATTTGATCTAAAATGTAAGTCGTTGATATATACTCAAGATTAAAAGGTGGGTCTTGTCTAATTAGGATATATTTACAAAGTTCTAAATTTAATTTTTGATTTTTAATAATTTTGAAGAATTTTTTCTGATTGTAATCAAATTTAATAAAAAACCCTTTGGCAATAACTTTAGAGTTAATTATCGATAGGTCTTTAGGGTCATAATAAAAAATCTTATATTTTGATTGAATTTCATTCGCTAAAAATACACTCGTGTCACTTTTAGGATTGAGCTTTGAGGGGTGGTTGCCTTGAACCGCAATGATTTTATTGGTCATATAGAGTTTCTAAATTTTCATCTTTTGAAAATTTATTAATCATATGATCCGCATTAGTCATTTTGTTTTCAACAATTTTGTTCAAATGATTTAAGAATATAGTTTCATTTTTGCCATGCTTATTAAGGATATCTCTATTTTCTAATCCCTTATTAGATAATTCTAAAAGAGTTTTAGACCAATGAAGCAGATCTTTACCCATCAGTTGAGTATTAAATCCTTTTTGAGGAGCTTCCATATAAGCGTTAATAATTTTATCTTTATCCCAGTCTTTAATTAAATCATAAGTTTCATCTAAATTTCCATAGATCATTCCAACGTTAAAGGCAGGACCAGAACATAAGCAATCCCAACCACAAGCATCCATTGATCTAAGCTCAATATATTTCTTTAATCTATTTTCTGTGAATATTGTACTAAGATGAGTAGTTAGATCACTTTCTGTTGGAAGACGATTTCCTATTTCGCTAATTTTACCGTCCATAAAATCTTTAAAAGTATATTTTTGACCTGAAATATATTTCCCCTCATGCTCAATAAATAAAATTTTAAAATTAATTGCAAACTCTGCATATTTTTCAAAATCAAAGTTATCAAAAAAAATAGCAGGCAATCCACCTCTTGAAGTACTTTGCCAAACTTTTGAACGATACGATAAATAACCACTATTTTTTTTCTCAACGATCGATGAATTTGCAAATAGTGCAATTGAAATAGGAACTATTGAATTAACAACTTTAAATTTTTTAATAAAATCTTCCTCAGAATTATAATCAACATTTAATTGAGTACCACAGGTACGGTACATCATATCTAAACTATGCTCACCACCAAGCGGCATATCTTTAGTCATTAATTCATATCTTTGTTTTGGATTGTTTGGAATATCTTGTATTTTTGAAATTGGATCAAAGCCTGCGCTTACTATCTTTATTCCTAATTTTTTAGTTACTTGTCTTAGTTCAAATAAATAATCTTGCGATTCTGCACATGCTTCATGAATATGATTTAAGATATCACCAGACAATTCAATTTGGTTACCAGGCTCTAAAGTGATATTTTTTCCTTCTTTATTTAAAGCAACAATATTTTCTTTTTCATAAACTGGTTTCCAGCCAAACTCCGCAAGACCTGAAAACATATCTTTAATTTTTGAGTAATCAATTCTGGTATTATCATTAATATTAAAAAGAAATTTTTCATGCTCAATTCCAATTTTAAAATTTTTATTATCTTTTATGCCAGATTTAAAATAATCAATTATTTGTTCTTTAGAGGTTATCATTAGGTAAATTATATTTTGTTTTTAACTTAAATTAAAGAATAAGGTTTTCGTGCAAAAACTCTTTTAACCATTGGTGCAAAAAAATCTAGAGGTTTACTTTTAAAATCAGGATCAAATGAAGCTTGGTCCCATTTTTCACAAAAGTGAACTGCATCTTGATAGTATTTATGATCTTTATATTTGTCTCTTTGATTTTTGTTTTTACCCAAGTGATGAGCATAATAATACATCTGAAACTCACCATGTTTTTCAATAATCCAATGGGTTTTTTCACTGACATAAGGTTTTAAAACTGAGGCTGCATATTCAGAATGATTTAAAGGGGCCAGTTCATCACCAATATCATGCAATAAAGTTGCAACTATCATTTCTTCATCAGCACCATCATTTAAAGCTCTTGTTGCTGATTGTAATGAGTGCTCTAATCGTGTTATTTTATAACCCTCTAGAGTTGAGGTTAAACCTTTCATAAAGTTTAAAATACGATCAGCGGTACCGTTAATATAATCTTGTTCGTATTTATCTAACAAAAGATATTCATCTTTTGTCCCATCTTTCATTTGAGTAAAGTTAACGGTCTTCATTAATTATTTGAGGCAGTATTTAATAAAGATAACTGAGTAATTTTATTATCACCTAATTCATCAATAGGTTTTACCGGATATTCACCTGTAAAATAATGATCTGTTAGTTGAGGATAAGTATCATTTCTTTTTTCAAATCCTATAGCCCTGTACATACCTTCAACTGATAAAAATTTAAGAGATTTTGCTCCAATATATTCACAAATTTCATCATTGGTTTTATTTGCAGCTAATAATTCTTTTTTTGTTGGCGTGTCCACACCATAAAAATCTGGGTATCTAATTTCAGGACAGGCAATTTTAACATGCACTTCTTTTGCACCTGCATCATAAAGCATTTTAACTATTTTATGAGACGTTGTTCCTCTAACTAACGAGTCGTCAATTAAAATGATTTTTTTATCTTTAATAGTTGTTTGATTGGCATTAAGTTTTAATTTAACCCCTAAACTTCTAATTTGTTGACTAGGTTCAATAAACGTTCTTCCAACATAATGATTTCTAATTAAACCATGTTCAAAATTTTTACCTAAATGTTGAGCAAATCCTAATGCAGCAGCATTCCCACTATCTGGAACAGGTACAATGATATCTGCATCACTATCATTTTCTTTAGCAAGTTCTTTACCTAAATTTTTTCTATGCTCATAAGCTGTTTTGCCATCTAAGATACTGTCTGGTCTTGCAAAATAAATGTATTCAAAAACACACGGTCTAACTTTTTTAGGAGGGAAGGGTTTAATACTTTCTAGCTTATCGTTTTCAATTATAACAATTTCACCATTTTCAACATCTCTAATAAATTTTGCTCCAATAATATCCAAAGCACAAGTTTCAGAAGCTAACACGTAACTATTTTTTAATTTACCAATCACTAATGGTCTTATTCCATAAGGATCTCTAACTCCGATTAAAGATTTTTGAGTTAACATTACTAAAGCATAACCGCCTTGAATTTGAAAGATAGCATCAACCACTTTATCGATTGTTTTTGCTCTTTTAGATTTTGCAATTAATTGAACGATCGTTTCAGTGTCTGATGTTGTGTAAAAAATTGCACCATCTTCAACGAGTTTATTTCTTAAATGAATGGAGTTTGTTAGATTTCCATTGTGCGCAACACCAATTCCACCTGCATTGGTATCAGCAAAAAAGGGCTGAATATTTCTTAGAGTATTACTGCCTGTTGTACTATATCTATTATGGCCAATTGCATAATTTCCCTTTAAATTTTTTAGAACCTTTTCTTTATTAAAATTGTCACCAACTAAGCCAAATCTTTTTTCAGAGTAATATTGTTCACCATCAAAGGTAACAATTCCACAACCTTCTTGACCTCGGTGTTGTAGTGCATGAAGACCAAGAGCCGTTAAAGCTGAAGCGTCTTCAGTATTACTGATACCAAATACACCACATTCTTCTTTAAGTTTTGGATTATAAATCTTCAATTTTTTCTTTAGAATCTTGGTATGTTTTTTCATCCGGGAATTCTTTCAAAAGATAATTACTACCTTTCTCTAAGTATGGAAAGACATAAGATTTATCCACATTTATTGGCCATTTGTCGTAATTATACACAATATGTATTCCAGAGAATATACATATAGAAATTATGTAAGCTCTAATAAATCCAAAAAAGAATCCAAACACAGTATCTAAGCTTCCAATACCGGTATACCTTACAGCTTTACTGATCCCTTTGTTAATCATTAAAACTAAAAATATAACAATTACAAATATAGTAACTCCAAGACCCACATCTAAAACATATTCACTATCAATGATGTCTTCAAAGTAAGGCTTCACTCTTGGAAAGATTATGAGTGTAATGACATAGGCGAGTAACCATTTTGCCATAGATAAAATGCTTAATACAAAACCTTTTTTATAACATTTAATTAAAGATAGGATTGTTATTATCAAATATAGAATATCTATAATTGATGCTGCATCATAAAAGTCTGCAAGGGCTTCTAGCATTAACTATTTCCCAAAAGGTTTAAATACTAATATTAATGATGGCAGAAGAGTTAAAACAGATATCATTGCAAGTAACATTGCAAGTCCAGTAAATACCCCAAAATAAATTGTTGGTATAAATTTAGATAAAACTAAAATTGAAAAACCAAATACAATTGTAATTGACGTATTTAATATTGCAGCTCCCACTGTTGAATGGCATGTGGTTAAGGTTTCTTTGTAATTATTAATTTTACTGAACTCTTCTTTAAACCGGTAAATGTAGTGAATACTATTATCAACTGCTATACCGATTGTAATTGCAGCAATGGTTATGGTCATCATATCAAGTGGGATGCCTAAAAGACCAATAATTCCCAATATAAAGAAGGCAGCAATAAAGTTTGGCACAACTCCAATTAAAGAGAGCTTGATGTTTCTAAACAAGATCATGAACATTGCAAAAATACCAATCATCACAAGTCCTAAAGTTAAAATTTGAGATTTAAATAAACTTTGTAAAAGATTGTTAAATAGAATTAATACTCCAGCTAACTTATATTGTTCTTTTTCTATCCCAAGTTCATTTTCAAGATCAAAATTTATTTTATTAATTAAATCATTTCTTCTCAAGTTTTCTTGCGAGTCTATTATTCTAAGGCTAATACGGGCTTCATTATCTTCAATAGAAATATAAGGATCGATTATATCTGTTTTAATACTCTCTGGAATTTTAGAATATAAAACTCCCATTTCTAATGTTCCAAGGGGTTTGTCATTATTTAATTGAGTTGCTACATCAATAATTGAAGAAAACGATAACACTTTACCAATTTGAGGTAGACTATCTAAATAGTTGTGAACACTTGCTATGGTATCTATTTTGTCTTTTGTGAACCAATATTTTTGATCATCTTGTTCACTTTCATCTCCCCAATCTTCAAAATCATCATCTTCTTCAGTTTTTTCTTTTTTAGCTTCAGGGAATTTTAATATAACCTCAAGTGGAGTAGTTCCTCCAAGTTCCTCATCAATTAATTTCATACCCTTATATATTTCTGTGTTTTTACTGAAATAATTAATAAAGCTATTTTCAACTTCTAATTTTGAAATTCCAAAAACACTTAATCCAATAACAATGATGGTCACTATAAAAATAGGAGTTTGAAAATTTAAAGAAAGTTTGCCTAAAAATTTTGTAATTTTTGAACCTTCATCTTCTTTAACACTCATATTTTTAGTAGGTGCAAAACTTAATAGGGTAGGTAGCAAGGTAAAAGTAATGATAAAGGATGTGATTAAACCAAACGTCATCATCCAACCAAAATCAATAATGGGTTTAATGCCACTAAAGATTAAAGATAAAAAAGCAATTACAGTCGTAAGCACTGTATAAAGTATAGGCCAAAACATCTTTCCAGTTGTAAGCGTTAAAATTTGTAAATTAGATTTTGATGGATTTGATTTTCTAAGTTGCAGAAATCTTGTGCTCATATGAATGTTCATTGCCATTGTTAAAATTAACATCAGTGCAATAAAGTTTGATGAAATTACTGTTACTTTCCATCCAAGTAAGCCAAGAAGACCCATCATAATTACCACTGAAAAAAAACAACTACTGATTGGAACTATAATCCAAATTAGTTTTCTAAATACAAACCAGAGTGTTGCTATAATAAATAATAAAACTCCAAGACCAAAAACCACAATATCACTTTTGATAAATGTCATCATGTCATCAGCAATCATTGGTATTCCACCAAGATATATTTTTCCAATATTCTCGTAACTTTTAATTACATCTCTAATTTCTAAAATATTTTCATGATTTTGTTTTTTTATTTGATCACGGTATTGCTCAATTTCATCTTGTGATCTATTTTCAATATCTTCTAGTGGAGGATTTTGTTTAATATTAACAATGATCCCACTTGTTTTACCATCTTCACTTATGACAAAGTTTCTAAAAACTGGACTATTTAGAATTTCTTTAAAGCCTCTATCTTTATCTACTCCTTCATCTTTAAGGGTTTTAAAACCCTCTAAACGTTCCTGGAGAGGTGCATCTGAATTATTTAATAAAGGAATATCTAAAAGGGTTATAACACTATGAACCCAGTCCAAGCTTTGAATTTTATATTTAAGACTTAATAGATTGTTAACAGATGTATCCGTAACCATCCCTTCATTAGGAGTATAAGTAAGGACTAAAAATTCTTTAGAACCATATCGTTCTGTAATTTCTCTTAAATATTCAAGATCAGGATCTCCCTCAATTAATAAGGTTTCAGATGAAGCATCTAATCTAAAATCTTTAGAGTAATAACCAAAACTTAATAATGTGATTAATAAAATCACAAAAATAGATTTTGGATTTTTTAAAATTGTATTTTCATACAAATTAGCGAACATGCCTGATTTATATTGGAATTTAATTAATTTGAGTATCTTTAAATTTCGTAAATCTTTCCTCAAACTCAAGAGTTACTTTACCTATTGGACCGTGACGTTGTTTACCGATAATAATTTCAGCTAAATGAGCAACTTCATTCATTTTAGCTTGCCACTCAGCGTGTTCAACTGTTGCTTCCCTTGGCTCTTTTCTTTGTAAGTAATAACCTTCTCTATATACAAACATTACCACATCAGCATCTTGTTCAATAGAACCAGATTCTCTTAAATCTGCTAATTGAGGTTTATGGTCATCCCGTTGCTCAACTTGTCTTGAAAGCTGAGATAATGCAAGAACTGGTATACCAAGTTCTTTTGCAATAGCTTTTAGTCCTTGTGTGATTTGAGAGATCTCCTGAACTCTTCCATCTTTATTATAAGTTGTTCCTCTCATTAACTGAATATAATCAACAACAATCATATCCAAACCATGCAATCTTTTAATCCTTCGAGCTCTATTACTCATTGCTGCAATACTAATTGCTGGAGTTTCATCAATAAATAATGGAAGCTCTGCAATATTTTTTGAAGTTTCTAAAAACTGATCAAACTGTTCATCAGAAATTCTTCCTCGTCTAATATCATTTGATCCAATTCGAGCTTGTTCAGATAGTATTCTAGTTGATAATTGTTCTGATGACATTTCTAATGAAAAGAAAGCAATTGATGATTTCTTTCCACTATCTTGAATATGTTTTGCAGCGTTAAATGCAATATTAGTTGCAAGAGATGTTTTACCCATTGAAGGTCTACCAGCAATAATGACTAAATCTGATTGATGTAGTCCACCTAGTTTATCATCTAAATCTCTTAAGCCAGTTGGAACACCAACGATACCACCTTCATTTTTATAAGCAGCTGAAGCCATTTCAATAGTTTGCTTCATTGCATCATCAAATTTGACTAACGATGAATTAAAAGAACCTTTTTCAGCAAGATCAAATAACAATCGTTCAGAGTTTTCAATAATATTTTGACCACTGGTATCAAGATCATTTATTTTTGCGCTATCAATAGTTTGTTCAGAAATTTTAATTAATTCACGTCTTACAAACATATCGTAAATTATTTTTGAGTATTCTATTGCTTGTCTAACGGATGTCGAAAACTTTGTAATCTTAACAAGATATTCAGGAACATCTAAATCATCTTTTTCGTCTTCAAAATAATTTTTTAATGTAATTGGATTTGCAAGCATGCCTTTATAAATTAAGCTTTCCATTGCATTGTAAATTTTTTGATGCATTGGATCATAAAAATTTGTACTTGAAATAATGGTACTTATCTCATCAAAGATTTCATTAGTTACTAAAATTGAACCTATAACAGATTGTTCAGCTTCAATATTATTTGGAAGCTCTTTAAATTTATCTTTAACGATGCTTAGATTATTTTCCACACAGATAATCTATATGAAAAATTTATATTAAAAATTTAAAAATAGTACTGTGGATGAAATTGTATAATTACTGAATTGTTTCAGCAGACTGAACATCAATTGTAATCTCAGCATCAACTGATGAGTGTAAAGAAATTTTTACTTTGTGTTTTCCAAGAGCTTTGATTTCTTGAACTGGTTGTATCATTGATGGTTTGATATCAATTTTATTTGTCTCTTGAATTAATTTTGCAATTTCCGTTGGTTTAACAGAACCATACAACTCATTGTTTTCAGTGCTAAGTTTTTTAACAACATATTCTTTATTGTTAACTTGTTCTGAAATTTTTTGAGCTTCTAGTTTTTTTTCATTATCTTTTTTAGATAAATCAGATTTAATTTTTTCAACTTCTTTAATATTTTCTTTTGAAGCATAAAGAGCTTTTTTGTTTGCAATTAAAAAGTTTCTAGCAAAACCTCTTTTAACATCAATTACTTCACCAATTGATCCAATTCTTTTGACGTTTTCTAATAAAATAACTTTCATTTTATAATAGTGCTAAATTTCTTGCTCTTTTAATAGATAGAGACAATTCTCTTTGTTTCTTTTGACTTACATTTGTAATTCTTGATGGCAAAATTTTACCATTCTCTGACATATATTTTTTAAGTAATTTAATATTTTTATAGTCAACTTTAGGCGCACCTTTAACAGATAAAGGACAGCTTTTTTTAAATTTATATTTATTAGGTTGAAAAATACTTAATTTTGCAAAGTTACTTTGTTTACCTTTTTTATTACCGCTTTGTCTTTTTGGCATAATTAATTAGATGTTCTTTCTTTTTTTTCAAACTTTTCGCCATCTTCTCTTTTAGCGAAGTAATTAGTGTCTAGATCAAAATCTTTTACTTTAACAGTCATGTATCTTAATAATTTTTTATCAATTGCTTCATTTTTTTCTAATTCTTCAACAACTTTACCTTTGCCTTTAATTTTAAAATGAATGTAGCTACCTTTTCTATTTTTATTAATAACATAAGAAAGGTTTAGTAAGCCCCAGTTTTCAGTTTTAACAACTTCACCTTCATTTTTTTCAACAATTTTTGAATATTTTTCTGTAAGCTGTTTTAGCTCACTTGGAGAAGCATCTTGTCTAGCAATAATAGTATGTTCGTATAAATTCATTTAAATTCTTTAATAAAACGTGAGGATATACTATTATAAATCTTCAATTACAACAGTAAAAAGGCTAAAAATTAAATAGATTTTAATATGTTTTCAGTAATTTTTCCAGGACAGGGTTCTCAATCTGTAGGAATGGGAAAAGAGTTTTATGACAAATATGACCTTGTAAAATCATTGTTTAAAGAAGCTGACGAGGCACTTAATACACCGCTTTCAAAAATAATCCTAGAAGGACCTAAAGAACAATTAGATTTAACCGCAAATACCCAACCTGCAATTTTCTTAATTAGCTACTCTATTTTTCAAGTCATTAAACAAGAGTTTAATATTGATTTAACTAAAGCCAAATTTTTTGCAGGACATTCGCTTGGAGAATATTCAGCGTTATCAAGTGCTGGTTATTTAGACTTTAAAGATACAATTAAGATTTTAAAAATCAGAGGTAATGCAATGCAAAATTCTGTGCCAAAAGGTGAGGGTGGAATGACCGCTGTATTGGGTGCCACGATTGAAGATATTGAAAACTTATTGAAAGAAAATCATGATAGTTTTAAAGTTGAAATTGCAAATGATAATTCAGAAGGC
>VTPL01000076.1 GCA_008638165.1 Pelagibacteraceae bacterium | reverse complement strand
ATAAATAACCGCTAAGTAATGATCCAAAAATATTAAATAATCCAATTAAAGATAAAATTGCAGCTGCAGTCCAAGACTCTAAACCTCTATCGATTACATAAGTTGGAACATGAGTGCCGACTAGGGTTATATGGAATCCACATACGAAAAAACCAGAAACTAATAAAATATAACTTTTGTTTTTAAAAGCTTCATTTAAAGCTTCTAAAGTAGTTTGATCACTTGGTTTTTCAATAGATTGTTCTAAAGATGGTGAGCGAACAAACCAAGCAATTATAAGACCAATGATTAAAAAAACTAGAAACCATAAAAGTGTATTTTCCCAACCGTTTTGATCAAGTGAAAAATTTGTGAGTAGAGGTGACAAAAAATAGCCAAATGAACCCACAGCAGTCACTAAACTCATCGCTATAGTTCTGTTAGACAATGGGAAATGTTTACCAACAATTGACATTGGTATACTAATTGCTGTTCCTCCAAGACCAATTCCAACAAGTATCCCAAGATCAATTTGAAAAAAAATGCCAGTGTTTGGTCCTGCATATAAAAAATAAATTCCTGCAATAAAAAAAATAAAAGCTAAACTGATTGCTTTGTGTCCACCATATTTATCAGCAATTGCTCCAAATATTGGACCAGTAAGACCCCACATCAACATTTGCAAACCAATTGATAGACCAGATTGTGTCAGTGAAATTCCAAGATCATCCTTGAAATCCATAAAGAATAAACCAAATGTTTGTCTTACACCTAAAGAAATTAATACTACCAAACATGCTGCAATTAGAGTTATTAATGCAGTTTTATTTCTTATGAATTTTTCTGATGTCACTTAAGATGCTTTAATGCTTGTTTTATATCTGCAATAAGATCTTTTGGGTCTTCCAAACCAATATGAAATCTAACTAAATGTTCATCCTTTGCAAGTTTAAGATATTTACGAGCACCTGTTTCTCTAAACTCTTGATGAAGAGCTAAACTTTCAAATCCTCCCCAACTATAGCCGTAACCAAATAATTTTAATGAATTAACAAATTTTCTAACTGAATTAATATTTTTAGATTTTATTTTTAAGCCCATCAATCCTGATGCACCTGAATAATATTTTTTCCACATTCTAAAATTATAGCTATCTTTTTTGTAAGGATACAAAAGTTTAAATTTTTTATTCTTAGATAAAAATTCAGCAACTTTTTTTGCATTTTCTCTATGACGATCTAGTCTAACATCTAAAGTTCTAAGTCCACGTGTAATTAAATAAGCATCATCTGGCCCTAATCTTAAACCTGTAATTCTTTCAGCATTTTTAACTTGATTGAAAACTTTTTTATTAACCGCCAAACTTCCACCCATCACATCAGAATGACCTGAGTAATATTTGGTGGCTGATACAATCGACATATCAAAACCAAGTTTAATTGGTTTTAAATAATATGGTGTCCCCCAAGTATTATCTATTGCAGTTAAAATTTTATTTTTCTTTGCAATTGATATAATTTTTCCTAAATCCTGAAAATCAAAAGTATTACTTCCTGGGTTTTCAACAAAAATTAATTTAGTTTTTTTAGTTATAGCTTTCTCAAGAGTTTTTAAATCATGAGGATTATAAAAAGTTGTTTTAATATTAAATTCTTTTAAAAAATTTTCAGTCAATAATCTTGTTGGGCTATACACCGGATCTGCTGCTATGATTTCATCTCCTGGACGTGTAACACTAAATATTGCTAAAAAAACTGCCCCAAAACCTGTCGGCGTTGTAAAGACATGATAGCTTTCCTCTAACTTTGTTAAAATCTTTTGCAAGATGTAGGTCGTTGAGGTGCCTTGTCTTCCATAATCAAAATGTCCACCAATAGGGTTTTTTTGAGCTTTAGCTTGAGTTTTTCTTATATGTTGCATCGACTTAAAAATAATCGTTGAAGCCCTAACAACAGGTGGATTAACTGACTGATTATGAAAGTCTTTTGCAGTGTGTTTTAAGAAAGTTTTAAATGAGCTGGACATAAAAAATTTGATAACTGAAGGCGACAATGCTATATCCCGCTGATAATTTCAATTAAAATTATAACTAAAGGAAAAGATGGGTTACCCAAAAAAACATAGAGGCCGAAGAAAACAAGGGTCTAAAAAAAGAAGAGCCAAAAGAAAAAATAAAAAGAAATAGTTTCCAATGGAGCAAATCAATAAGGTGAAGTCCATAAGTGTATGGATCTTTATTGTACCGTTTGTTGCGGTTAATACTTGCTTAATACTAATAACACAATTTCAAGGACTATTTCCTAATCAAGAAGACATTATTCATAACACTATCCCCTATTTTGATGGCGGTGCTTCAATCAGCAGAACTGCAAGACCTTATCCCTCATGGTTAGTTTTTAAACCAGCAATGTTTTTAACTTCATTCTTATTAATAAAATATTGGCTATTCAATAAAGCTGTGGTTTCCTCATTTGAAAAAAATCATAAGTATATTAATAAATTTGTTAATTTTGGAATAGCTTCAGCGATAGCTTTAACTATTCATTCAATTTTTTTAGGAATTGATTTTGATAATAATTTTTACAAGTTATTTAGACGTGTTGTTATGCTTATGTTTATAATTTTTGAAATTGTAGCTCAAGCGTATCTTGTTGCAACTTTGTACTCTTTCAAGGATAAACTTTATAAATATATAAATACAACTTTTTTAACTTTAAAATTTTTTTTGGTTAGTATTTTAATTGTAGTTGCGATTATTAGTGTTCCAATTGTAAGTATGCCTGGAGATTATTTTTTTGGAATTAATTTAAAGTTTTTTAAACACGGACTTGAATGGAATTATTTTATAGGCGTAATAACTTTTTATCTGCTTACTTTTTTCATGTGGAAAAAAATTAA
>VTPL01000025.1 GCA_008638165.1 Pelagibacteraceae bacterium | reverse complement strand
AACTGATGCAAGATCAATTACAAGAACTTTAGAAAGTATTAAAGATCCAGAACAGGTTGAGAAAGCTGTACAAACAGAAAACGTAGAAAAATTTGTTGAACGAAGTAGACAGCTTAAAAATTAATTTCTTTTTTTCGACAATACCGTCTATAAGAAATCACATGCAGTGGAATAATAAATACAATTATCCAAAGTCTACAAGATCAATATTTCAAGGCTCAAGACATTACTCTGTTAATAAAGAAAACCTACCATCAGTTACCACTATTTTAAAAGCAACAGAGTCTGAAGAAAAAAAAGCAAAATTAGAAGAATGGAAAAAAAGAGTTGGATACAAACAAGCAGAAGCTATCTCAAAAGAAGCAACTACCAGAGGTAGTTCAATGCATGATTATTTGGAAAAATTTTTATTAGGAAAATTAAATTTAGATTTACTTGGTGATAACACTAGAGAAAAAATGATGGCAGATCAAATTATTGAAAATGGACTTAGACATAAATTAAATGAGATTTGGGGATGTGAAGCAACATTATATTATCCTGGAAAGTATGCAGGTGCTGCAGACTGTATTGGGATTTATGAAAACAAAGAAACCATTATAGATTTTAAACAAAGCAATAAGCCAAAAAAGGATGAGTGGATTGATGATTATTATCTTCAATGTGCAGCTTATGGATTAGCTCATAACACTGTTTATGGCTCAAATATTACTCAAGCAGCTATTCTTTTATGTACAAAAGACAATATCTTTCAAAGGTTTGTAATTGATGGTGAAAGATTTAAAAGCTACCAAAATCAATTTATGGAAAAAGTAGAACAATTTTATTCACAAAGGTTAGCAAATTGAATTACGTAATTTGGGATATTGAAACAGATTCTGCTCAATTAGATTGGGCGACAATGATTGAGGTGGGTGCAATCCTACTAGATGAGAATTTTAAAGAAAAAGAGAGGTTTTCAGCACGTTGTAGAATGCCTCAGGATAGAGTTCCTTCAGCAACAGCCTTGTGTATCAATAAATCAAATGTTGATTTAATTACAAAAGGAAATCTGAGCCATTATGAGATGATTTCTCAACTGGAAAAAAAATTTAGAGAATGGTCACCAGCAACATTTATGGGTTTTTCAAGTGTTGGGTTTGATGACGAGATATTAAGAAGAGAATTTTTTAAATCATTAAGAAAACCCTATTTATTAAATACAGAGGGGAACGCAAGGCATGATGCTTTAAATATGATTAAAGCTGCATTTGCAATTGATGAAAATGTTTTAAAAACAGAACTTAATCCAAAAGGCAATAAATCAATGAAATTAGAGTCTTTAGCAAGATTAAATGGGTTCGACTCTAAAGATGCTCACTCAGCATTATTTGATACTGAGCTAACAGTTAAAGTTTTAGGATTACTAAAAGATAAACAACCAGATTTGTGGCATGAATATCTAAAAACAAGAAGCAAAGTAGTTGTAGAAAATTTAATTAAACAAGAAAAAATGTTTACGATTAACGAAAACTTTTTTGGTAAAAATTATTTGTTTTTAGTTGCACCTCTTCATCCAAATTCATGCATGCATCCAGTTTATAAATGGGGGCAAGCAGTAAATTTGTCAGCAAACATAGAAGAACTTCAAAAATTAAATTATCAGGATTTAAAAAAAGAAATGAAAAAATCTCCTCGTTTTTATAAAACGATTAAAGCAAATAAAGCACCTATCATTTTAGACAAAAGTTTAGCGATGAAAATAGATCCATATAAAAAAATTGGTGAAAACTTGCTAAATAAAAGAGCTGAGCTAATGAAAAAGAATGAAAAATTCTCACAGGATATTTGCAATATTTTAAAAGAAGCTGCTGAAGAAAAAATGGAAACTGCATCACAGGAAGATATAGAGCCAGAAGAGTCAATTTATTCTGGAGGTTTTATTTCACCAAAAGATGAGGCTTTATTTCCAAAGTTTCATAGTAGTGATTGGAAAGAGAAATTTGCATTACTAGATAAATTTCAAGATGATCGACTAGTAACATTTGGCCATGGATTAATTTATAATGAAGCCCCTGAAGTTTTACCAAAAGAAATTCATACAAAAATTAAAAGAAGAATTGCCTCAAGAATACTTAGTACAAATAAAGAGAAATGGTGGACAGTTTCAGCTTTTTATTCAGAGTGTGATGAAATTAGGGAAAATGATGACAAAATGTTTTCATTTAAGACGGTAGACGAAAAGCTTAAATTTCTTGATGGAATTAATGATTATGTCATGAATTTAGAGCAAAAATATTCAGATGCTTAGTTAATAAATTTAAAAAAGATTGTTTTTGATCATTGAATATTCATTTGAATCAATTATATCCAATATATGCTTATAGACTTTAAAGACGAAGATTTTGAAACTAAAATCAAAAACGAAGACGTATCAGTAATTCAATTTTCTGCAGCTTGGTGTGGTCCTTGCAAGGCTCTAAAGCCTGTTATGGATAAATTATCAGATGAGTATAAAGATAAAGCTGGTTTTTATTATGCCGATATAGAAGATGGTGGAATTAATACTGGAAGTGCCGCGGGCATTAGAGGTGTACCTACTGTAATTGTCTACAAAAAAGGTATTGAGGTAGATAGAAAAGTAGGTGGTGTTCCCGAAGGACACATGAAGGAATTTTTAGAAAAAAATATCTAATTTAAGTTCAGTACTTCACCAGCTAGATACAAAGATCCTGTTATTAAGATCAAGTCGTTTTTCTTGACTGGAATTGACTTAATAGCTTCAAATATGTTTTGTTTGTATTGAATATTTTCTACGCTATTTAACTTATTTTTTAACTCTTCCCCCCCAATTGAGTTAGGTTGATTTGGAATATCTATTGTGGTCAAGGTCGTAATTCCCTTAAGGTAGCTTATAAATTCTTGGTGATCTTTATTGGCCATCATTCCAAGAATGACATGTTTATCACAATCTAAACTCTCTAAATAATTATTTAAAACTTTTGCACCTAGTGGGTTATGAGACCCATCTACCAATAATCTATTTTCTTTGGCTAAATCTTTTAATTTTCCCTCTGTGATTTCCTGAAGTCTTGCTATGCTCTGAATATTAGTTATTCCAATTTTAATGTGCTCATCTTTAATTCCCAATTCTTTAATATTTCTTAATGTTGCAATAGCAGTTGAAATATTTTCAAGTTGGAACTGACCATTTAAATTTGGATTTGGTAACTTAATTCCTCCAAGTTCATCTTCATAATAGAAGAAATTATTTTCACTTTCTGAATAACTATAGTCTTGATTGAAGAATAATTTTTTTGATTTGTTATCTTTTATTGTTTTTTTAATATGCTCTGTAATTTCATTTGAACTTTGTTTTGCAACAACAATATTAGAATTTAGTAATTTTGATGTTTTTTCAAAAATAATTTTTTCAACAGTTTGTTCATTTTTTGGGAGCCAATCTAAATGATCTAAACCTATTGATGTTACAACACTTGCTAGGTTTTGATTTAAAATATTAGTTGCATCAAATCTATGAAATAGTCCAGTTTCTATTAAATTGATATTTTCTGGATAATCTGCTGCTTTATAAAAGTAAGCGGCAGTTAAAATTTCAAAAAATGTTATTGGTTCATTATTATTAGCTTTTTCAACTATTTCTAAAAGTTCTGATAATTCATCATCATTAAGCTCTTTATTATTAAAGACGAACCTTTCATTTATTTTTCTAATGTGTGGGCTGGTATAAATATTACAATTAAATTTTGCTTCTTTTAGGATTGCAAACATGGCCTGTATTGTTGAGTATTTTCCATTTGTCCCAACAACAGAAATTGCTTTAATTTTATCTTGAGGATTATTTAATTTTTTACAAAGATTTAAAACTCGATCTAAACTTAGATCAATTTCTTTAGGATGCAGCTCTTGTAAGCGACTGACTATCTTCTGAAGTTTCATTTTCTTCAGTGCTTATAACAGAATTTTTCTTTAACAATATTGATAATAAAGTTCCAATTTTTTCAGCTAAATCTTTTCTCTCAACTATTAAATCAACAAATCCTGTTTTTTTTACATACTCACTTGTTTGAAAATTTTCTGGCAATTCTTCTTTAACAGTTCCTTGAATTACTCTTTTACCCGCAAATGCGATTAAAGATCCAGGTTCAGCAATGTGAATATCGCCTAACATTGCATAAGAAGCAGTTATACCACCAGCAGTTGGGTCAGTTATCAGCACAAGATAGGGCAGGTTATTACTTTTTAATTCATTGATGGCCAGTGTTGTTCTAGTCATTTGAGATAGTGATATTAAACTTTCCATCATTCTCATTCCACCACCAGCACTAACACAAATAAATGGAGTTTGGTTTTCGATTGCATGTTGAATTCCATATAAAAAAGCTTCTCCTTCAGCAGAGGCCATTGAGGCTCCTAAAAAATCAAAGTCAGATGCAACAGCAGTTACTTTAATATTATTGATATTTCCACAAGCAACCATCATTCCACAATCAAGACCAGTTTTTTTACGAGCACTTTTCAATCTATCTTTATAAGATTTTGAGTCTGTCCATTCTAAAGGATCATCTTTTGGAATTGGTGTTTTGAAAACTTCATAATTATTTTTTCCAAAAAGAATATCAAATCTTTGATTAGGTTTAATTCTGTGATGTTTATTACAATCTGGACAAACCCATAAATTTTTTTCTAAATCTTTTTTTAAAATTGGGCCTTTACAGCATGACGTCCAATCACTTTTGGCTATTTCTTCTTTAGATGCTCTTTTGTGGATAGCAGTTTTAATTTTTTCACCTGCTCTAATTATTTTTGTAATCCAATTCATTTAATTTTATTTCTTAATTTTCTAACAATATTAGTAACATTTGTGACAGCATTTTGTCTCTTATTAATAGAATTTGTTATTTCCTTACAAATCGCACTTCCCACAACCAAACCATCAGCTTTTTTAAGAGATTTGATTGTTTTTTCGGTAATACCAAATCCAATAACTATATTTTTATTTTTATCTAAAGATTTTATCTTGTTGTACCTTTCTAAAATTTTCTTAGGTGCAACTTTTAGTTTGCCCCCAGTTGTGGATAGCATTGAAATATAATAAACCATATCATGACTATCTTTGATAATTTGTTTTAATCTTTCTTTTGATGTGGTTGGAGAGACTAATTGAACAAAATTAATTCCTTTTTTTTTACATTTTAAAGCAAAAGGTTTATTTTCTGGGTAGGGTAAATCAACTACAATCAATCCATCAATTTTTGATTTTTTACATTTATCAATGAACTTATTTTCATTGTATTGATAAATCATATTGTAATAACCCATCAAAATAATTGGCTTATTTTTTTTGGATTTTTTGAATTGGCTAGCTATTGAAAAAACATCATTTATTTTAATACCGTTTTTAATAGCTCTATATGCACTGGTTTGTATTTGTCCACCATCTGCAATGGGTGTGTTATGAGGAAAACCAAGTTCGCAAATATCTGCATAATTTGAAATTGATTTTAAAATTTCTAATGATTTTTTTTTACTATTGTCACCTGCAACTGTGTAGGTGAGTAGAGCTGGTCTTTTTTCTTTTTTGGTATTTTTAAAAGCTTGACTAATTAAAGAAGAGTTCATCTTTTTTTTCCTAATCTTTCTTTTAAAATATCCCTATCTTTTTTGGCATCACCACAAGAGTTTACAATAATAATTGTATCTTTACTTAGTTTTGGAGCAATTTTTATTGCTTCTGCAAAAGCATGACTTGGTTCAAGACTTGGATTTAAGTTTTCAAACTTTGTAACCATTTGATGAGCATCTAATGCATCTTCATCAGTTGCATAGGTATATCTTGCTCTTTTTGTATCTTTTAAAAAACAGTGAATTGGACTTACGCCAGGATAATCTAACCCAGCACTAATAGATTCTGTCTCTTGAATTTGTCCTTCATTGTTTTGACATACATAGGAAGCTGCACCATGTAAAATACCTATCTTTGCATTTCTACTTAGTGGTGCTGCATGAAGTTTAGAATTTTTTGGTCCCCCAGCTTCAACTCCGACTAATTCAATTTGTTTTTTATCATAATCAATAAATTCACTCCAAAAACCATAAGCTGAACTTCCACCACCAACACAATTTATAAGTTTAATTTTTTTTGGAATTTTTTTGAATTCTTTTTTAAGTTGAACTTTAAGTTCTCGTGAGATTTGAGCAGTGCTCCAACCACAAATTTTAACAAAAATATTTGGCCCCACTGTTGAGCCCACACACATATGTGTATTATCACAATTTGAAACCCAATATCTCATACACTCACTTACGGCATCTACAAGTGTTTGACTTCCAGAGTAAACAGGAACAATTTCTGCACCATTTTTTCTCATAGCATCGCAGTTAGGTTTTTGTCTTTTGATGTCTTTTGCACCCATAAAGATTTTACATTTAAGGCCAAATTTTTTTGCTGCCATACTCAACATTTTTCCAGCATATCCAGCGCCCGTATCACCTACGATATATTTTTTACCCATGGCCTTACATATTAGAGCGTGAACGGTTGCATTATAGATTTTATGTGCACCACCATTTGCTTCAGAAACAACTTTAGCCCAAATTTGAGCACCACCTAAATGATTGGACAAATTTTCTAATTTTACAAAGGATGTAGGAGACCCAATATAGTTTTTGAAATAATGGTCTCGCTGTTTGAGAAATTTTTTATTTTTTCTAAGTTTTTGAAATTCTTTTGTTAAATCTTCTACAGGCTTTTTAAGAGTTTCTGGAATAAAACTTCCACCAAATTTTCCACCCCAAAATCCAAATTTGTCATGCTGATCAATTAATGGAATGTTCTTTTTAAGTTTCATCATTTATTTTTTTTATTTTGTTTAAGAAAATTTCAATTTTGGAAATATCTTTTACTCCAGAAGTTTCTACACCACCAGATATATCTATAATATCAGCTATTTTTTTAAATTTTTCAAGTTCATCGTTTACTTGGATATTACCAGCCAACATAACTTCTTTATTGAATTTTATGTTTTTGATTAACTCATGTTCAAAAGACATACTTTTTTCATAACCTTTGCTATCAAATAAAAAAATATCTGAAACATCGCTATACAGATTATATTTTTTTACATCATCTAATGACTGAACTGTAAATGCTGTGATTATTTTTTTATTATATATCTCTCTAATATCTTTGATTTCTTTTGGATCACAATCGTACACCTGATAATAATCAAAGGGTAAATTTTTTATATCTTCTAATATTTTTGTATCTGGTTTAACTAAAACTGCAACGTATGATGAATTTTTCTTATCAATTTTTAGTAAATCTTTTAATTTATTTATCTCAACATATCTTTTTGATTTTGGGTAGTTTACAATAAAACCAATAAACTTTGGTGAATGCGGATGTTCTGTTAAAAATTTTAATGTAATAGGATCTGATATTCCACAAATTTTAACCTGCATTTAATTTAACGAGGATAAAATTTCTTCAATATTTTTTTTAGGATCACCTTTGGTAATTGGTCGTCCAATTATTAAGCAATCGCTACCTGCTTCTAAAGCTTGTTTGGCATTCATTGTTCGTTTTTGATCATTTTTACTATCGTCTTGTCTAATGCCTGGAGTAAAACATTTAAGCTTAGGAGCAATTTCTTTAATCATCTTTATTTCTAGTGGACTACAAATTACTCCATACAAATTTGCTTTATCAGCTATTTTAATTAATCTTATTACTTGTTTTTCTACCTGATCTTTAAATCCAAGTAATTCAAGATCTTCATCGCCAAAACTAGTTAAGACAGAAACACCAAGCAATTTTACATTTATTTCACTTGCTGCTTCATTAGCAGCTTTTAAAGATTCTAGCCCATTTAATAAATGAACTGTAGCATAACTTACATTAAGATCTTTTAGGGACTTTATAGACTCTACTAAGGTATTTTTGATATCAAAAAATTTACCATCATAAAAAATTGGTTTATTAAATTTTGCAAGGGCTTTAATGTCCTCTGGAGAGTGCTGAGTAATATATTGAAGTCCTATTTTTATACCTGATATCTCATTATGAATTTTTGAAATCAAATCTAATATTTCTTTTTGACTTGAAACATCACACGCTACAAATATATTTTTATTCATGATTATTTAATTTTTTAAATAAGTCTTTAGCCATTTTGAAGTGAATTGTTTTTTTCTCTGGTGTATGAACTTTTTCCCCAGTCTTAGGGTTTCTTGATATTCTTGCTTTTTGTTTTTTAGTTGAAAATACCCCAAAACCTCTAAGCTCAACTCTTTCACCACGTCTTAGAGTTCTTTTGATTTCTTTTAGAATAATCTCAGTAAATTTTTCGAGGTCTTTTTTTAAAAAATTTGGATAATTTTGAGAAAGTTGTTTTAAAAGCTTTGATTTTACAATAGCCAAATTAATCTTACTCTTTGTCCTCGTCTTTTTTCTTTAGATCTTCTGATAAAGATGAAAAAGGAAGGTTTTTACCAGACCCTTCTGCTCCATATTTTTCTAATGCTTCTTTTTTCTCAATTTCTTCAAGAAGCTTGATACTTAAAGTTGCTTTTCTTTTATTTAAATCTAGTTCAGAAATTGCACAATCTATTCTTTCACCACCTGTAAATCTTGAAGGTCTTGCATCTGCAGCATTAATTGCAATTTGAGATTTTTTAATTTGAAAATCCATTTCACAACCTTCAGGTCTAACTATTAAACCTTTATTGTCTGTAGATATGATTTTAACCGTGATCGTTTGATTAACTTTTTTATCATTAAACCAGTCAAAAGGATCAGGTTGAGTTTGTCTTAAACCAACTCTAATTTTTTGTTCAGATGCTTTGATCTCAAGAACTTTTACTTTTAATTTGTCACCTTTTTTATATTTAGCCAACTCTTCTTCACCATTATTTAGGTAAGTTAAATCATTACAATGTAAAAAGGCATCTACATCTAAATCTTCGACTTTAACAAATAAAGAGTATTCATTTTTGTTAACCACTTCACCCTCTACAATTGTTCCAATAGGAAATTTTTTCTCAAATGTTTCAAATGGGTTGTCTTGAGTTAATCTGTGAGATATCGCTACTCTTCTTTTTTCTTTATCAATTTCTGTGATCACACAATCAATTTCATCTCCAACTTTAAACATTTTTTTTGCTGAAATATTTTTCTTAGTCCAGCTTAATTCACTTGAGTGGAGTAAAGTTGTAAGACCTGGCTCAAGTTCACAGAATGCTCCAAAGTCCATAATTTTAACAACTTTAACTTTGTAAATTTTATTTAATTCATAATTTTCAATATGCTCAAAAGGATCTGGCGAAAGTTGTTTAACAGAACAACCAACTTGTAGTTTCTCTTTATCAACAGATATAACTTTTAGATCGTGTTTTTCTCCAATATTAAAAACTTCGTCAGGATGATTAACTCTTGAATATGAAATTTCTTGTAAATGTACCAGAACATCAAGTTCTCCGTTAACATTAAAGAAACATCCAAATGAACTATAACCTTTAACTTCTGCTCCTTTGATAATGTCTCCAACATTATATTTTTCAATAATTTTTGCCTTGTCTTCTTTTTTAAACGAAGAAATAATTTCTCTTCTGGACACACACGCATTTCCTCTAACCTTATCTAACTTGATTAAAGCAAACTTCTGAGGCTCATTCATTAAATGACTAATATCTTTGAGAGGTTTGTCACTTATCTGCGAGCCAGGTAAGAACATTAAAGAACCTGTATCAATATGCTCAACTATACATCCACCTTTACATTTGGAAGTAATTTTTCCCATAATCGGTTCATTTTTCTCATATGCTTCGACAAGCTTATCCCAACCTTTAATCTTTTGAGCTTTACTAGCTGATACTAAAACTTCACCATTTTTATCTTCAATTTTTTCTAATAGAACAGAAATTGTTTCTCCAACTTTAATCTTATCTGCAAGACCCATACTCTTAAGTTCATTTATATCTAATACAGGTTCACTTTTTAATCCTTCAACAAAAAGAAATACAAATTTTTCTGTAATTTTATTTATTTTTCCATCGATTATTTTTCCTTCTTCGATGCTTACTTTGGATAATTGACTGTTTAGTAATTTTTCAAACTCTTGAGAGGCTGGACTTGATAGATCTTTATATATTTCCATTAATTAGTAAAATTCCTTATCTGTTTTTTTAAAAACACGATCTTTTAGATAAAATTATCATTTAAATCAATAGCAAATAGCCTGTTAAAACAATACTTAGTGCAGATATTTGTGTTATTTTAGAGTATTTTTACTTTAATTCTCTTCACTGGGCTTTAAATCGTAATTTATTTTTTAATATCCTTAATTATTTTCAAAAATGATGGAAAAGAGGTTTTAATAGAATCTTTATCATGGATATTCCATTTGCCCCCAAATGCTAGAGCAGCGATGACACTAGTCATAAAAACTCTGTGATCTTTTAAGTAATCTTTAATAATAATTTTTTTATCAACTTTTAAATTTGGATTTCCATAGATTTTTATAGAGTCTTTGGTTGTTATTGTTTTAATACCCATTAAATTTAGAATTTTAGATCCCCATTTTAATCTTGGGCTTTCTTTTTGATTAAGTTCTGAGAGATTTTTAAAGAATGATATTCCTTTAGCTTTTGCAGCTACTAAAAAAATTACAAGAAACTCATCAATTGCACCTGCATTAAATTTTGGTGGGCAATTGATTGATTTTAATATCTTTGGACTCTTTACTCTAATATTTGCAATTTTTTCACCTTTATATACTTTTTGCTTTTCAAATTTGATTTTTACTCCCATTTTTCTAAGTATAGTTATTATTCCAATTCTTGATGGGTTTATATTCACATCTTTAATGAGTAATTCAGAATTTCTTACCAAGGATGCAAGTACAATAAAAAAAGATCCTGAACTTATGTCAGATGGAATTTTATAATTCAAAGGTGTTATTTTTTTAACTTTATTTACCTCTATTAAATCTAAGTTTTTTTTACTTCGTAATTTAATTGGAAGCTTAAGATATTTGCACAAAAGTTCTGTATGGTTTCTAGATTTTTTGGCTTTTATGATTGTTTTGCCCTCAGTTCTCATGGCAGCGAAAATCACACTACTTTTACACTGAGCAGAACCTTTTTTTTCAAAATATTTGATGGGATTA
>VTPL01000075.1 GCA_008638165.1 Pelagibacteraceae bacterium | reverse complement strand
TCAATTTTTTATGGGATCAAAACTGTTATTAAAAAATTTAAAAAAATTATTAATTGATGAAAACAGTTGGTATTGGTGTTGATATAGTTGACAATAAAAGGTTTAAAAACCTTATTAAAGATAATAAATTTATTAATCGAATTTTCAGTAAAAAAGAAATTTTTGATTCAAAAAAAACATTGAATAAAATAAACTTTTTTTCAAAGAGATTTGCAGCAAAAGAATCTTTTGCTAAAGCCTTGGGAACTGGCTTTAGAAATAATCTAAATTTTAAAGATATAGAGATTGTCAACGATAATCTTGGAAAACCATTTTATTTGATTAATAATAAAATTAAGCAAATCATAAAAAAAAATAAAAAAATTGCTAATTTTGAATTGTTTCTTTCAATTTCTGATGAAAAAGATTACTCAGTTGCTTTTACAATTATTCAAAAAATTTAATGATTTCTAAAGCCACAATAATAGATAATATAAAAACACTTTTTTATGCTCTTATTATAGCAGTTATTATCAGATCATTATTTCTTCAACCTTTTTATATACCATCATCATCAATGGAACCTACGCTTTTAGTTGGTGACAGACTTTTTGTTACAAAATACTCATATGGTTATAGCAAACATTCATTTCCATTCAGTCCACCAATTCTAAATAAAAGAGTTATGTTCTCAGAACCTAAACGTGGCGATGTTGTTGTGTTTAAAACCCCAGCAGACAACAGAACTGATTATATAAAAAGATTAATTGGCTTACCTGGTGATAAAATTCAATTCATTGATACAAATCTATATATTAATAGTAGTGAAATATTAAAATCTCGTACATCTATTTCTGATAAAATTTTTTGTGGCAATAGAACAATAGATGTATTTACTTTTGAGGAAAAATTACCAAATAATAAGATCCATAAAACTGTTTATTTAAAAGATTTTCCATTTAATAATTCAGATCCATTTATTGTGCCTGAAGATCATTATTTTTTCTTAGGTGACAATAGAGATTGCTCTAAAGACAGTAGATTTTTATCAAGCGTTGGTTATGTTCATAAAGATAATCTTGTTGGTAAAGCTCAATTTATCTTTTTTTCTTCTGACAAAACAATTGGTAGTTTTTTTGCATTTTGGAAATGGCATAAATCAATCAGATTTAATAGATTTTTTAAGAAAATTATTTAATGAAAATTGATTATTTTAACTTAGAAAAAAAAATTAATTATAAATTTAAAGATAAAAAACTTTTAATAAAATCATTAACACATAAAAGTTATGATAAAATTAACAACAACGAAAAAATTGAATTTCTAGGTGATAGAGTTTTAGGTCTTATAATAGCAAAAAAATTGTTAGAAATTTATCCTGAGGAAAAAGAAGGAATTCTAGATAAAAAATTTGCATCTTTAGTCAACAAAAAAACATGTCTTCAGATAGCTAATGATATGTCTTTAGAAAAATACATTTTGACTTTTAATCCCAAAAATAGAAAAATTAAAGTTGAAGATAAAGTGATTGCTGATTGTTGTGAAGCACTAATTGGTGCTATATATTTAGATAAAGGGTTCACTGCTGCTGAAAATTTTATACTCACATTTTGGAGTAAAAATATTAAAGATAGTGTAATTACACAAATAGATCCAAAAACTAAGCTGCAAGAATACTCGCTTAAGAAATATAAAAAATTGCCAACATATAAGATTATCTCAAACACAGGGCCAAGGCATAAACCATTATTTAAAGTAGCTGTTAAACTTCCTGATACGAAGTTTTATATTGGGCAAGGTTCATCAAAAAAAGATGCTGAGCAAAATGCAGCAATCATATGTCTTGAAAACAATCTGTAAATTATGAATTGGGACGATGTTGGATTTCTTGTGTCAAAAAACAGATACAATGAAAATTCACTTATTACCGAAATATTTACAAAAGAACACGGAAAGGTCTCAGGAATAATTTTTGGTGGAACTTCAAAAAAAATAAAAAATTATCTTCAAGTTGGAAACTTATTATATACAACATATAACTCCAAAACAGTAAATCGAATTGGTTATTTTAAAATAGAAATTTTTAAAGCATTCTCACCAATTTATTTTGATGATCCACAAAAACTAAACTGCATATCTTCAGCCATGAATTTAATAAAAATTTTAACTGCGGACTCTCAGACTAATGAAAACGTTTATAAATTAATAAATGATTTCTATAATATTTTAAGTCAAAATGATTGGTTAAAGAAATATATTTTTTGGGAACTTGAACTTTTAAGTGTTCTAGGTTTCAATCTAGATCTCAAACAAATGGTTAATAAAGAAATCATCGATAACAAGATCGTTTATGTTGCAAAATCTGTAACAGAAAAAAAAATAGTTCCAAATTTTTTAATTGATAATGATGAAAATTTAAACAATTCAAAAGATCTTTTAAATGGACTTAAATTGGTTGGTGATTTTATGGATAAAACAATTTTAAAACCTAATAATGTCAATTATCCTTTAAGCAGAAATCAGTTTATAAATTCTTTAAAATAATTAAATTAAAATTTTATCTAATCTATCAGCGTAATAGGTTACTATTGCATTTGCACCAGCTCTTTTAAATGCAATTAAGCTTTCGTATATTGCATTCTTGTCAATAATTTTCTTATTTATGGCGTATGAAAGTAAACTATATTCACCAGATACCTGATAAGCAAATACAGGTATTCTAAATTTTTCTTTAATTGATTTAATAATATCAAGGTAGGGCATGCCAGGTTTAACCATAACCATATCAGCACCTTCTTTAATATCTAAAGATATTTCTCTTAAAGCTTCATCTGTATTTCTAAAGTCCATTTGGTAAGTTTTTTTATCTCCTTTTAGGGATCCTTTTGAACCTACCGCATCTCTAAAGGGACCGTAATAACTTGAAGCATATTTTGCAGCATAAGAAAGTATATTTATATTTTTTAATC
>VTPL01000074.1 GCA_008638165.1 Pelagibacteraceae bacterium | reverse complement strand
ATTAATGAAGTTCAAAAAGACAGTCCTGCTATGGTTGGAGGGCTTAAAGAAGGCGATGTTATTTTAGAAATAGATAACAATGAAGTTAAGAGCATCATGGATGTCTCAAAATATATCATGATGTCGACAGATGATGTTATCGATTTTAAAGTTAAGCGTTCTTATGATGAAATTATATTAAATATTAAACCTGATTTAGTTGAAGGTGAGGATAATTTAGGAAATAAAATTAATAAACGAATGGTTGGTATAAAGCTTGGTGCTTATAATGATCAGATAAACCACGTAAAACTCGGTCCGGCCCAGTCAATATTGCATGCCTTTAATGAGGTATATTATGTAAGCGTTTCATCCTTAAAATACATCGGTGGAATGATTGTTGGGAAGGCTGATACCTCTCAATTAGGAGGTCCTATTAGAATTGCAAAGATATCAGGTCAAGTTGCAGATATTGGTTTACTCGCTTTTATTAGTATGATGGCTTATATTTCAATAAGTTTAGGCCTTGTTAACCTATTTCCTATACCAATGCTTGATGGTGGGCACTTGATGTTTTATGCTTTTGAAAAGGTTTTAGGCCGTCCTTTATCACAGAAAACACAAGAAGGTTTTTTTCGAATCGGGATGTTTTTATTGATATCATTGATGTTTTTCACGACCTTTAATGACCTAAAAGACCTTGGTTTATTTAGATAATTCAAATTGATAAAATCTTAAAAAGGCTAATAAAATCAATACTAATTTAACATTACACAAGATATTGTGGGTTTTATTTTAACACCTACTAAAAAAAAGCTTGATTTAAAGGGCTTTTTTTGAAAGATAGAAAATAACCAATAAAACCGGAGCTAAAATGAACAAAAAACAACTAATCGTTAAACTTTCAGGTGCTTTAAACCTAAGTAAAGCGGATGCTGAAAGAACTTTTGACACTATTACCAACACTATTTTAGATGCTTTAAAAGGTGATGATTCAGTGAAAATCGCTGGATTTGGTACTTATAAAGTAGCTAAAAGAAAAGCAAGAGTTGGAAGAAACCCTAGAACTGGTGAGCAAATTCAGATCGCTGCATCACAAAAGGTTAAGTTCTTACCTGCAAAAGCTTTAAAAGAAGTATTCAATAAATAACACTTTTTTAAACAGCCTAAATGTTTTTCAAATAAGCATTTAGGCTGTTTCTATATGCAAATACTGCATAGCCCTTTTTCCTAATCAGCGTTAGTTTTTAAAAGTCACTTAAATATAAGTCATCTCATTAAACGGGAGGTCTTATGACTAAAATGATTAAACTAATATCAGCACCTTTACTTTCATTAGTAGTGTTAATGGGATTAACAAGTGCTGGACATGCTGAGACAACAGTATCAGCAGAAGTAGGGTTTATATTTAACACCCTATTATTTTTAATTTGTGGTTTCCTTGTCATGTTCATGGCGGCAGGTTTTGCAATGCTTGAATCTGGTATGGTAACTTCAAAAAGTGTATCGGTAATTTGTGCAAAAAATATCGGTTTATTTTCAATTGCTGGAATAATGTTCTGGTTAGTAGGTTATAATTTAGCTTACGGCATACCAGAAGGTGGATACATTGGAACTTTTATTCCATGGTCTGATAGTAGTGCAATTGATACAGGTTATTCAGATGGATCTGATTGGTTTTTCCAAATGGTATTCTGTGCAACTACAGTATCTATCGTATCAGGAGCAATGGCTGAAAGAATTAAACTATGGCCATTCTTTTTATTTGCAGCAATCTTAGCAGGAATTTTATATCCAATCGTAATGGGTTGGCAGTGGGGTGGAGGCTGGTTA
The DNA here is from genome assembly GCA_008638165.1 of Pelagibacteraceae bacterium. GTDB lineage: Bacteria > Pseudomonadota > Alphaproteobacteria > Pelagibacterales > Pelagibacteraceae > Pelagibacter. Next base: position 1,154 of record VTPL01000074.1, on the reverse strand, counting down.
GCTGAAATCGGATTTTCTGATTTTGCTGGATCAACTCTTGTACACTCAACTGGTGGTGCTGCAGCTTTAGCAGGTGCAATTATAATTGGACCAAGACTTGGAAGATTTACTAAGTCTGGTGGTGTTGCTCCTATTAAACCATTTGCTGCTTCATCAATTCCATTAGTTACAATTGGTGTGTTTATTTTATGGTTAGGTTGGTTTGGTTTCAATGGTGGTTCACAACTTGCAATGGGAACTGCTGATGATGCAATCGCTGTATCAACAATCTTTATTAATACATTCTTAGCGGGTGCAGGTGGTGTAATGGCTGCTGCAATTGTTACAAGATTAGGATTTGGTAAAACAGACGTTGTTCAAATGCTAAATGGATGTATAGGTGGATTAGTTGCAATTACAGCTGAACCATTAATGCCATCACCGTTTGCAGCGATCTTAATTGGAGCTGTTGGTGGTGTGATCGTTGTCTACGGTACTAAACTGTTATTCGCTTTACAAATCGATGATGTAGTAGGTGCGATCCCAGCTCACTTGTTTGCAGGTATCTGGGGAACATTAATTGTACCAGCAACTAACCCTGATGCTTCATTTACAGCGCAGTTAATTGGTGTACTAGCAGTTAATATCTTTATCTTCATCGTTGCATACATTGTATGGTCAATCATGAAAGCAACTGTTGGTCTAAGATTAAGTAAAGAAGCTGAAACAAAAGGAACAGACGTTTCAGAAACAGGTGTAATTGCTTACGCAATACGAGACTAATTGCATGCAATATAGGGGCTCTTTGCTCTCATTGTTTACTCATTAACAAAGAGCCCCTTAACTTTAACTCTCTCTAAAAGTTAATAACTAAAAGGCCCTTCGGGGCCTTTTTATTTTTGAATTGAATTTAATGTATCAAGCACGTCTTTTGCGTGATCTTTAACTTTAACATTTTCCCAGATTTTTATGATTTTTCCTTTAGGATCAATTAAAAAAGTAGTTCTTAAAATTCCCATAAACTCTCGACCCATAAACTTTTTTTTAGCCCATACTTTATATTTCTTTAAAACAGTTAAATCTTCATCAGATAATAAATCAAATTTGATTTTATATTTATTTCTAAATTTATCATGGCTTTTTAAGTTGTCTTTTGAGATACCAAAAACATCACA
>VTPL01000024.1 GCA_008638165.1 Pelagibacteraceae bacterium | reverse complement strand
ATTTGAATGATGAGGAGATTTTTCTCCTAAATCGCAGTTTATATTAATTTCCATAATTAATGATGATTAAGTATAACATGACATGATTAAAAATATATTAAATCTTGGTGACGCAGCTTTGTATTGTGATTTTGGTCAAGATGTTAATAAAACAATTAACTCAAATGTTATTAAATATTACAACAACATTAAAAAATTAAATATTGAAAGTATAAACAATATTACTCCATCCTATAATAAATTAATCATCTCTTTTGATTTAAATAAAATTAAATTTAATGAATTAAAAAATATAATTGAAAAAATTCATATAGATGATGATGAGAAATTATTAGGTAAACAAATAGAAATACCAGTTTGTTGTGAAGAGCCCTATTCCTTAGATTTAAGTGAACTTGAGAGAAAATTAAATTTAACAAAAGAAATAATCTTAAATAATTTTTTCAAAAATGAATATTTTTGTTATATGACAGGCTTTATTGCGGGCATGCCTTTTTTAGGCGATATAAATGAAAGTTTGAGAGCAAAAAGGTTAGAAACACCTAGAGTAAAAGTACCTAAGGGATCAGTTGGAATAACTGAACAATTTACAAATATATACACATTTGAAAGTCCTGGTGGATGGAATATTATTGGAAACACACCCTTAAAAGTTTTTGATAGTTCAAAAGAAATTGAGCCAAATTTAATTAATCCTGGTGACACTGTTTTATTTAAAAGAATTAGTAAGGAAGAATATTTAAATTATGAGTGAAAATATTTTTAAAGTTATAAGGCCAGGTATAAATACAACTTTTCAAGATAAAGGTAGATCAAATCTGTATCATTTAGGAATTCCCTTTAGTGGAGCTATGGATAATAGAAATTATCTATTAGCAAATAAGCTTGTTGGAAATGATTTAAATAACCCAGTTTTAGAATTTGCATTCCAAGGTCCTCTTTTAAAATATTCAGGTGAAAAAATTAATCTTGTAATAACAGGCGATGTGTCATTTAAAATAAAACATAATGACAATGAGATTGAAGGAAATTGTTATGAAACTTATGAAATTCATAATGAAGATGAGATTGATATATTGTCTACAAATAAATCTGTTTATGGCTATTTATCAATAGCCGGATCATTTGATGTTAGTTATCAATGGGGAAGTTGCTCAACTAACACAAAGTCTAATATTGGAGCTAATAACGGTTTAAAATTACAAGATAATCAAATTATAAAAATTTCTAAAATAAGTAATAATTTTAGCAAAAAGAAAATTAACTATATAAATTCTAAAATAGAAAAGATTAGAGTTATAAAGGGAACTAATTTTGATTACTTTTCTAAAACAGCAATTTCAAATTTTTTTGAAAAAGAGTTCAAGGTCTCAAAATTATCTGATCGTATGGGTATGAGACTTGAGGGGGTAAAATTAGAAAATATTAAAACTTCAAATATTAAATCTGAAGGATTAATCAAAGGTGTGATCCAAGTCCCAGGTGATGGTAATCCAATTATTATGTTATCTGATCATGGAACTATCGGAGGATATCCTAAGATTGGAGTAATTATTAGTGCAGACTATGATCGATTAGTTCAAATACCACCAGGGTCAAATATAAAGTTTCAACAAGTTGAATTATCAGATGCAGAAACCCTTTATAAGATGTATGAAATGAATACTCATAATTTAATAAGCCAAATATAATGAACTTAATTAGAAAATTACCAGGACCTCTTCTTGTTTTTTTAGGGGCATGCAGTTTAAGTTTTGGAGGTTTAATTGTTAAATCTTTTGAAGGTGCAACGTTATGGCAAATTCTTTTTTGGCGAACAGTGTTTTTTTTAGTAGTTATAAGTCTTTATTTACTAGTTACTTATAAGAAAAAAGTTTTTAAATCTTTTTATGATGCTGGTATCCCAGGGTTTTTAGGTGGATTTGTTCTATCATTTGGTTTTTGTGGGTATGTCTTTTCAATGTACAATACAACAGTTGCTAATGCTAATTTCATCATTCAAACACAAACTATTTTTTTAGCAATATTTGGCTATTTTTTTCTAAAAGAAAAAATTTCTACAATAACTTTGGCATCAATTATTTTAGCTATTTCAGGAATATTATTAATGGTTGGGAGTTCTTTATCTCCTGGACAAATGATGGGTAACGCTGCTGCTTTTCTAATGCCGATTTCGTTTGCAGTTTTAATATTAGTAGTAAGAAAATATCCCAATGTGGATATGGTCCCAACACAATTTATAGCCGGAGTTTTTGCATTGATAATTGGATATTTAATGTCAGGAAAAATTATGATCTCAGGACATGATATTTTTCTAGGATTTCTTGCTGGATTTATGCAATTAGGTTTTGGTTTTATTTTAATTACAATTGGTGCACAAAGAACTCCTTCAGCTATGGTTGGAATCATCATGTTAACCGAAGCAGTTTTGGGTCCGATATGGGCGTGGCTGTTTGTAAATGAACAACCACCATTTATTGTATTAATCGGAGGTTCGATTGTAATATTTGCAGTGTTATTGCAATTTTACAACTTATACACTTCTGACAAAAAGCAGATTAATACTAATTGACATTGCCACTCTATTAATAGATTATTTCTTTACGGGAGAGACTACAGACTATCGTAGCACCGAAGGAGCAACCACCCAGGAATCTCTCAGGTAAAAAGGACCGTAACATATTAACTCTGGAAAGAGATTAAGTTCTCGCCGAAGGAGCAAAACTCTCAGGCAAATATACAGATGGGTATTTTGAGTTAATATGAATATAAAAAAAACATCGCTACATAATCTTCATCAGCAGTACAATGCAAAATTTGTTGAATTTGCAGGTTACGAAATGCCAATTCAATATAAAGAGGGTATTGTTGAAGAGCATAAGTTTACTAGAAATCATTGTGGTATTTTTGATGTATCTCATATGGGTCAATTATATATTTATGGCGATGATCAGTTGTTAGAGGATTTAGAAAAAATTTTTCCAATAGATTTAAAAAATTTAAAATTAAACCATTCAAAATATAGTTTTTTAATGAACGCTGATGCTGGCATTCATGATGATTTGATTGTTACTAAGATAGAGGGTGGAGTAATAATTATTCTAAATGCTGCATGCAAAAACAGTGATTTTGAAATTTTGCAAAAAACTTTAGGTGGTAAATATAAAATGGTATTAGATGATGAAAAATCATTAATAGCAATTCAAGGACCTCAATCCTCAAAAATTTTAGATGAATTAATTCCCGGAGTAAATGATTTATCTTTTATGTCTGGTAATTGGTTTGAATTTCAAGGTTCAAAGACATTCATAACTAGATCAGGTTATACGGGTGAGGATGGATTTGAGATTTCACTAGAAAATAGCAAAATAGAACAACTTACAAACAATTTAATAGAAAAAGGTGCAAAATTAATTGGACTTGGTGCAAGAGACACACTTAGATTGGAAGCAGGATTATGTTTGTATGGTCATGAATTAGATATCAACAAAACTCCAATAGAAGCCAATTTAAAATGGGCAATCTCCAAAAAAAGAATTGAAGAAAAAAACTTTTTAGGAAGTGAAAAAATTTTAACTCAAATCAATGAAGGTGTGCAAAATATAAGGGTTGGAATTAAACCTGAGGGAAGAATTATTGCTCGTGAAAAAACAAAAATTTTTAATGAAGAAGATAATTTAGTTGGTGAAGTTACAAGTGGTACGTTTGGTCCAAGTGTAAACGGGCCAGTTGCAATGGGTTATGTTAATAAAGATTTTTCAAAAAAAGATACAAAAATTTTTCTAGAAGTAAGAGGAAAAAAGTATCCTGCAAATATTTGTGGGTTACCATTTTATAAAAAAAGCTATGTGAAAGGGGTGAACTAATGAGTGAAGTTAAATATTCTAAAGAACATGAGTGGATTAAGTTAGATGGTGATGTTGCAACCATTGGGATTACTCAACATGCAACAGAAATGTTAGGGGATATAGTTTTTGTTGAACTGCCTGAAATTGGATCTTCTGTTGAAAAAGATGGTAATGCTGGAGTTGTAGAGTCTACTAAAGCTGCAAGTGATGTTTACACACCTGTTTCTGGAGAAGTGGTTGAAAACAATCAAGCTATCGTTGATGATCCTGGAAAAGTAAATTCAGATCCAGAAAATGAAGCATGGTTTTTTAAATTAAAAATAAAAGATAAAGCTGAATTAGACTCATTAATGAACAAAGATGAGTACGATAAATTCGCAAAGGAAAGTGGTAGTTAATATGCTTAAAAGTTCTCAAAGAGATTTTATAAGAAGACATATTGGTCCATCAGAAGAAGACCAAAGTAAAATGTTAAATGAACTTGGTTTCAAAAACTTAGATGATTTGATCTCAAAAACAGTTCCAGAAAATATTTTATTAAAAGAAGAATTAGATATTGGAGAACCTAATTCTGAGTATGAAGCTTTGAGAAAATTAAAGGCAATATCGAAAAAAAATAAAATCTATTCTAACTTTATTGGTATGGGTTACTATGGAACGTTTACTCCATATGTTATTTTAAGAAATATTTTAGAAAATCCAGGTTGGTACACATCTTACACTCCATATCAGCCAGAAGTTGCACAAGGAAGATTGGAAATGTTGTTAAATTTCCAACAAATGATCTGTGATTTTACAGGAATGGATATCTCTAATGCCTCATTATTAGATGAAGGTACAGCAGCTGCAGAGGCAGTAGGACTTAGTTATAGATTATGTAAAAATGACTCAAATATTGTTTTTGTCTCAAAAGACTGTCACCCACAAACTATTGATGTCATTAAAACAAGAGCAGAACCTTTAGGATTAACCGTTGTTATTGGTGATGAGAACTCAGAAATAAAAGAAGATATTGTCTGTGGAATTTTACAATATCCAGGAACACTTGGTGACATTAAAGATCCAAGTGAAGCAATAAGCAAAATCCACAAAAATAACGGAAAAGCTGTTTTAGTCTGTGATTTATTAGCTTTAGCAAAACTTAAAACTCCAGCTGAGCTTGGAGCTGACATTGCTGTTGGAAGCTCACAAAGATTTGGAATTCCAATGGGTTATGGTGGTCCTCATGCGGGTTTCTTTGCAACTAAAGATGAATTTAAAAGATCAATGCCTGGAAGAATTATTGGTGTCTCTGTTGATAGACATGGCAATAAAGCTTACAGACTTTCACTTCAAACAAGAGAGCAACATATAAGAAGAGATAAAGCGACAAGTAATATCTGTACAGCTCAAGCGTTGCTTGCAATTGTGTCAGCTGCTTATGCTGTTTACCATGGGCCTGAAGGGATTAAAAAGATTGCTGAAAATACATCTCAGTTAGCAAAAAATTTTGCTGATAAAATTAAACAATCTGGTTATGAAATTTATTCAGATCATTTCTTTGATACAATAACCATCAAAACGTTAGATAAAACTGAATCCATTTATCAAAATGCACTTTCCCAAAATGTAAATATCAGAAAAGTAAATTCTGAAATGTTATCGGTTGCATTTGATGAAAGAAAAAATGTTTATCGTGCTAATCAACTGTTAAAGATTTTTAATTGTTCAGAAACAATTAAAGATAAGATGAATGAAAATTTATCAAATTTACCTAAAAATTTATTAAGAACATCATCTTATTTAACTCATCCTGTTTTTAATAGTTATCATTCTGAAACAGAAATGCTGAGATATTTAAAAAAATTAGAGGATGCCGATATTGCATTAAATAGATCCATGATTGCCTTAGGTTCATGCACTATGAAATTAAATGCAGTTGCTGAAATGATCCCAGTTACCTGGAGAGAATTTTCAGAGCCACATCCATTTGCACCTGTTGAACAAATGGAAGGATATAGAACACTTTTCACTGATTTAAAAAATTGGTTAAGATCTGTCACTGGATTTTCTGGAGTATCTTTACAACCTAATGCAGGAGCACAAGGAGAGTTTGCTGGCTTAATGGTAATAAAAAAATATCATGAGCAAAATGGTGAGACGAATAGAAACGTTTGTTTAATCCCAAGTTCAGCCCATGGAACAAATCCTGCTAGTGCACAAATGGTTGGAATGAAAGTTGTTGTTATTAAGTGTGATGAACATGGAAATGTTGACATCAACGATTTAAAAGAAAAAGCTGAAATTCATAAAGATAATCTTGCTGCTTTGATGGTAACCTATCCATCAACACACGGGGTGTTTGAAGAAAAGATTACAGAGATATGTGAATTAATCCATAACAACGGTGGTCAAGTTTATATGGATGGTGCAAACTTAAACGCTTTAGTAGGAGTTGCAAAACCTGGTAAATTTGGTCCTGATGTTTGTCATATTAATTTACACAAAACATTCTGTATTCCACATGGTGGTGGTGGACCAGGTATGGGTCCAATAGCATGTAAAAAACATCTAGAAAAATATTTACCAAACCATTCTGTTATAAAAGACTGTGGACCGGCAACAGGCATGGGAGCAGTGTCAGCAGCACCATGGGGTAGTTCAAGTATTTTATCAATTTCTTGGATGTATATTAAAATGATGGGATCTGAAGGACTTAAAAAAGCCTCACAAGTTGCAATATTAAATGCAAATTATGTGGCACATAAACTTAAAGATGCATTTCCAATTTTATATAAGGGTAAAAATGGGAATGTTGCTCATGAATGCATTATTGATATTAGAAAAATTAAGTCTGAAACGGGGATTACAGAAGAAGATATAGCTAAAAGATTGATAGATTTTGGTTTTCACGCACCAACTATGTCTTGGCCAGTAGCCGGTACAATGATGATTGAACCTACTGAAAGTGAAGGCTTAGATGAAATTAATCGTTTCTGTAATACGTTAATAAAAATAAAACAGGAAATTGATAAAATTCAATCTGGTCACTTCGACAAAGTTGATAACCCACTTAAAAATGCACCACACACTCATGTTGAGGTCGCTGCAAATAAATGGGATCATAAATATGAAAGAGAAGAGGCGGCATATCCTTCAGAAATTTTAAAAACTACTAAGTATTGGCCACCGGTTGCAAGAGTGGACAATGTTTATGGAGATAAAAATTTATTCTGTACATGTCCATCTATTGATGAGTATAAAGATACCGCAGCATAAGGGTATTTTTATAAATGAAAATTGCAGTTGTTGGATCAGGAATTTCTGGATTAAGTTCTGCATATTATCTATCTAAAAAACACAAAGTCGATTTATTTGAAAAAGAAGATCGCTTTGGTGGTCATTCACATACTTTAGATATTCATTATTCAGATAAAGAAAAAGTTGCTGTCGATATAGGATTTATGGTGTTTAATAAACAGACCTATCCAAATCTAATTAATTTTTTTTCTGAAAACAATATTGAGATTGAAAAAAGCGATATGTCTTTTTCAGTTACTGTTAAAGGCACTAATATTGAATATTGTGGTAAAGGCTTAGCAGGAATTTTTTCTAATAAACAAAATTTATTTAATCCAAAATTTGTTAAAATGTTTTTTGAAATTATAAGCTTTTATAAAAACTGTGAAAAGCTTAATGCAAATTCATTAAGTGGATCAATGACTTTAGGTGAATATCTTAAGCAAATTAAGATTTCAGATTATTTTATAAACTATCATATAATACCAATGGTCTCTGCTATTTGGTCAATGCCTCCTTATGAGGCTTCACAAATGCCACTAAGCTTTTTTTTAAGTTTTTTTAAAAATCATGGATTATTTAAATTAAAAGATCGACCTCAATGGTACACCGTTACCAACAGAAGCAAAACGTATGTCGATAAAATTTTATCTAAGATTAATGGCGAATATTACATGAATTATGGAATTAATAAAATTACTAGAGATAATAATAGTGTAAAAGTTTATTACGGTTCAGAGAATGAATTTTTTGTTTATGATAAAGTAGTGCTAGCAACACATGCTGATGAAACATTAAATATTTTAAAAGATGCATCTGATTTAGAAAAACAAATTTTAAGTAATTTTAATTATAAAAAAAATACTGCCGTTATTCATTCTGATCAATCGGTAATGCCATTAAATAAAAAGGCATGGTGCTCATGGAATTCAGCACTCAATCCAAAGGATCACAAGCAATCATCGGTCACTTATTGGTTAAATCAATTGCAAAACTTAAAAATTGATAAAGATATATTTCTGACAATTAATCCATTTTTTGAGATTGATAATACAAAAATATATAATCAGGTTGAGTTTACTCACCCTTATTACGATGAAAATGCTTTGAATAATCAGTCAAAATTAAAAGATATTCAAAATATTAATAACACGTTATTTGCTGGAAGTTATTTTGGTTACGGATTTCATGAAGATGGAATAAAATCTTCTATAGAAATGCTTAAAACCATTAATGATTAATTCAGCGATTTATAACGGCACTGTAATTCACAAGCGTTTTAAACCCAAAGTCCATTCATTTAAGTATAGTGTCTTTTCACTATTAATAGATTTATCAGAATTAGAAATTTTGGATAAAAAAATAAGTTTTTTTTCTTTAAATAAATTTAATTTGATTAGTTTTTTTGAAAAAGATCATGGTGATAGGGATGGATCGTCTTTAAAAAATTGGGTCATTAAACAATTACAAAATTATCAAATCAATACTGAAAATATAAAAATTAAACTTTTGTGTTATCCAAGAATTTTTGGCTATGTCTTTAATCCACTTAGCGTTTTTTATATTTATAATGAAAATGAAGATATCACTGCAATATTATATGAAGTTAAAAATACATTTGGTGAACAACATACCTATGTGTTTAAAATCAAAGATGATCAAAAACTTCTTCAACACAATTGTAGTAAAAAATTTCATGTTTCACCTTTTATTGAAATGAATTGTAGTTATTTTTTTAGATTATTAAAACCGGGTCAAAAAATTTCAGTAATTATAGATCAATATCAAGAACAAGATAAAATTCTATATGCATCTCAAGATGGCACAAGGATGGAATTTAATTCTAAAGAGCTATTAAAATCATACTTAAAACATCCCATAATGACATTTAAAATTATCATAGCGATACATTATGAAGCCTTTAATTTGTGGGTAAAAGGAATTAAATTTATCAAAAAAAAGATAAAAATAAGAAACAATATAACTATAGAAAATTAATGATCTTAAACAATATTTCAGACAAAATAGTTTTTTCGCTATTGAAAAATATTGATTATGGTCACCTTGAAATTAGAACACCTTCAAATGCTTTGTTAAATTTTGGTGATCCTCAATCGAAATTGAAAGCTGATATGACAATTAAAAATCCTGCTTTTAATTATAATCTAATTAAAGGTGGAAGCATTGCATTTGCCGAATGTTATATGCGTGATGAATTTGAAACATCCAATCTTTCTAATTTAATTGAACTGACAGCAAGAAATATAAAAATAGTTCATAAATTTTCTGGAGTTTTTGATTTTCCATTATTTAATTATATTAAGAACAAAATCATAAAAAACACAAAAGGCCGAAGTAAAGAAAATATTGCAAAACATTATGATCTTGGAAATGAGTTTTTTTCTTTATGGCTAGATAACACTCTAACCTATTCAAGCGCTATCTTTGATGAACAAAATAAAGATTTATCTTCAGCACAAAATAATAAATATCAAAAATTAATAAATTTAATGAAACCTAATCATGGAGATAAAGTACTGGAAATTGGCTGTGGATGGGGTGGTTTTGCAGAATATTTAGGAAAAAATTATGATGTAAAATTAGACTGCATCACCATCTCAAAAAAACAGTTTGAATATGCAAAAGAGAGAATTCAAAAATGCGGTTTAAATGAAAAAGTTAATATTGAGATTAAAGATTATAGAGATCTTAAAGGAAAATATAATTCAATTGCTTCTATAGAAATGATAGAGGCTGTTGGGCAAAACTATCTTCAAAGTTACTTCAATACCATAAAACATAATTTATCTGATGGTGGCAAAGCTGCTATCCAGGCAATTACAATCGATGACAGCCTTTATGGAAGATATAAAAATAAGCAAGATTTCATTCAAAAGTATATTTTTCCTGGCGGGTTTTTGCCTTCTAAAAACAGTTTAGAAAAATACGCTTCTGATAATGGGTTGTTTTTTAATGGTTATAATTCTTATGCAGAGGATTATTCAAACACATTGGCTATATGGAGAGACAAGTTTAATGAAAAATGGGAACAAATTAAAGAACAGGGATTTGATAGCACATTTAAGAGAATGTGGGAATTTTACCTCTCTTATTGTGAAGCAGGATTTAAATCTAGAAATATTGATTTGATTCAATTCTCACTACAAAATAAATAACAAAAAAGGATTACCAATGATTAAAACAAAAATAATGAGATCAATTTTATTGATAATGTCTGTTTTCTTAATTACAAGCTGTTCAAACAAGAGCGCTATGAAACCAGAAGATTTCAAAAATAAAGAACCAAGATTAATTATTGAAGAGTATTTATCAGGTAATGTTAAAGCTTGGGGAGTTTTGCAAAATAGATCTGGTAAAGTTACTAGACAGTTTTCAGCTGATTTAGATGGAACCTGGGATGGTAAACAACTTATTTTAAAAGAAAAATTCAATTGGGATGATGGTGAAGTTCAAAACAGAGAATGGACAATTACAAAAATAGACGAAAATAATTATGAAGGAACTGCAGGCGATGTAGTTGGAAAAGCTATTGGTTATTCATATGGTCCTGCTTTTAAATTCGAATATGTTTTATTAGTGCCAGTTAAAGGAAAAGAGTTAAAAATTACTTTTGATGATTGGATCTTTAAACAAGATGATAGAGTTGCAATCAATAGAGCAACCATGACTAAGTTTGGATTTAAAGTAGCAGAACTGACTGTAGTATTTGTAAAAGATTAATTATTTCTTTTGATATTTAGTCATTTGACCGACTAAACTAAAATATAATTTACTTGGTAAGAAACTTAAAATTTTAAGTATAATTGTTAATGATTTTGGAAAATGTATTTCAAATACATTTTTATTAATTAAGCCATCATAAATTTTATTTGCAGCATAATCTGTAGTTTTAATAAAAGGCATTTTAAAGTCATTTTTATCAGTCATTGGGGTTTTAATAAAACCTGGAGAGACCAAGCAAACACGAACACCAAACCGTTTAAAATCAAAGTATAAACTCTCAGCCAAATTATTAAGTGCTGATTTAGAAGGACCATAACCAGTTGAATTAGGTAAACCTCGGTAACCTGCTATTGAAGATACAATGGTAATTGTTCCTTTTTTTCTATCTCTAAAATATTGTTCAACAGCTTTAATAGTATTAACTGTTCCAAAAAAATTAATTTTAAATACTTCTTCTATTTGTTCTACATCAATTTCTTTTTCTTTTTTGGGGTTCCAAGTTCCAGTTGAAAAAAAACAAATATCAATATCTTCGTATTTCTTTTTTATTTGATCAAAAACTTCAGCACATTTTTGTTTATCAGTTACATCCAGTGGGAAAGCAGAAATATTTTCATATTGATCAGATAATTCATTTAACAATTCTTCTCTTCGAGCTGAAACAGCAACATTCCAACCTTTGCTTGCAAATTTAATAGCTAAGGCTTTACCTATTCCAGT
>VTPL01000023.1 GCA_008638165.1 Pelagibacteraceae bacterium | reverse complement strand
TTCTTCAACTTTATGATTTCTTGGGATAAATATAGGATTTACAGATCTCATAAGTTCCAAGTATTTTTCTTTTCCAGTATTATTTTTTTCTAATCTTTTTTTCCATTTAGCTGTCCAATTTAAATATTCTTGATTTTGATAGATAGGATCTTTTATGGATTGAATGTCCATTAAGTTGCAGAATGTATTAGTAAAGTCAGCTTTATTGTTTTCCATCCAAGTCAACAATTCAAAGATTAAGTGTTTGTCATCTCCATCCTCACCAAATAAACCCAATTTATCTCGCATCATATTAAGCCATTTTTCTTCATACAGTTTTTCAAAATTATTTATCGTTTCTGTTGCAATCGAAATTGCTTTTTGTTCATCTTGATCAATTAAAGGGATTATACATTCTGCAAATCTTGCTAAGTTCCACTTGGTAATTCGAGGTTGGTTGTTATAAGAGTACCTTCCATTTTGATCGATCGAACTGAATACTGTTTGAGGATGGTAGTGATCCATAAAAGCACAAGGACCATAATCAATAGTTTCACCACTGACGGTCATATTGTCTGTATTCATTACGCCGTGGATAAAGCCAACACGCATCCAATTGATCACTAACTCACATTGTTTTTGCATTAATAAATTCAATAAATCCAATGCTTTTGTTTTAGAGTCTTTGATTTCAGGATAATGACGATCAATTGTGTAGTTAAACAATGTTTTAAGATCATCAGCATTTTGAGTAGCTGCAATATACTGAAAAGTGCCAACTCGTATATGACTAGAGGCTACCCTAGTAAGTATTGCACCAGGTAACATTTGTTCTCTTATAACCTCTTCACCAGTTGAAACTACTGCAAGACTTCTCGTAGTTGGAATATTAAGTGCATGCATTGCTTCACTAATTATGTATTCTCTTAACATTGGTCCAAGGACAGCTCTACCATCTCCACTTCTTGAAAAAGAAGTTCTGCCTGACCCCTTAAACTGTATATCAAAACGTTTATTTTCTTTATCTAAGTGCTCACCAAGCATGACAGCTCTACCATCACCAAGCATAGTAAAATGACCAAATTGATGTCCGGCATAAGCTTGAGCAATTGTTTCACTACCTTCAGGCAAACTGTTACCTGAGAACATTTTTGCTAAATCGGTATCTGAAAATTTTGAAAAATCTAAATTTAATTGTTTAGCTAAATTTTTATTTAGAATTATTAGTTTTGGATCTTTAACAGGAACAGGTTTGATGTTTTCTAAAAAGCTTTTAGGTAACTTTGAGTATGTGTTATCAAAATGCCAACCTATGGTCATTTTAATTATTTAACTTCAGCTTGGTAATCTTTAGGCTCAATTGTTGTTTTGAATTGATTTGAAATTTTTTGTACTTCAACAGCTGAAACTTTATATTCTGCACACATCGTTTCTTCATCTTTTCCATGACCAGTAACCATATTAACCATGTGTTCTGGAAAATGGAATGTAGTGAACACTATTCCTTGTTTAACTTTATCGGTTACTTCAACCTTTAAAGCCACTTCACCTCTACCAGAATATAATCGTCCAATATCTCCTGTATTTAAATCTCTATCTGCAGCATCTTTTGGATGGATTAATAATATATCTTCATCAACTATATTAATGTTCTTTGTTCTTCTTGTCATCGTTGCAGCGTTATAGTGCTGTAATACTCTGCTGGTAGTTAAAATTAATGGATAATCTTTTTTATTCGTTTCAACTTCTGTAGATTCTTTCCAATCAAAATTTTTAAGTCTTCCTTTTCCAATTTTAAAAGTCTCTGTATGTAAAATTTGAGTATCAGTTCCATCTTCTTTTACTGGCCACTGTAAACCAAATTTTCCTAATCTTTCTCTGGTAACTCCTTTAAAGAATGGAACTACATCTGCAATCTCTGCTAACATTTTATCAGCATCATAAGTAGGTTGATCAAAACCTAATTTTTGCATCATGTCAGTAACGATAACTCCATCAGGTTTTGTTCCAGGCAGAGGTGGTACTGCTCTATTCACTCTTTGAATTCTTCTTTCCGTATTGGTAAATGTTCCATCTTTTTCAAGGAACGTTGTTCCAGGTAAAACTACAGTTGCAAGTTTTGCAGTCTCACTCATAAATATTTCCTGAACTACTAATAATTCTAACGAGTTCATTGCTTCAACCACATGAGAACTATTAGGATCTGTTTGAACAATATCTTCTCCAATAATCCAAAGTCCTTTTAATTCTTTCTTAATTGCAGCATCAAACATTTGAGGGATCTTTAATCCAGCCTTTGTTGGATGAGTTACACCATATTTTTCACTGTAAAATTTCTGATTTTTTTCATCTGCAACTTCAAAATAACCAGCGCCTTGGTGTGGTTGACATCCCATATCAGCTGCACCTTGAACATTATTTTGACCTCTAAGTGGATTTACTCCAACTCCTTTTCTACCAATATTCCCAGTAATCATTGCTAAATCAGCAATTAACATCACTGTTTTTGAGCCTTGTTCGTGCTCAGTTACTCCTAAGCCATGGAACTCCATTGAATTTCTAGCTGTTGCATATGCAATTGCAGCTTCCTTAACTAATTGCTTATCAACACCTGCAGCTTTAGCTAATTGATCAACATCTTGTCTTTCAATTTCTTTAATAAAGTTATCGAAACCTTCAGTTCTGTCTCTTACAAAATCTTCATTATATAATTTTGATTTAATTATAAAATGTAACATCATATTAAGTACTGCAACATTGGTTCCAGGTCTTAATTTGATATGGTAATCTGCAAGTTTAGCTAGTTCGGTTGTAATTGGATCAAGGACAATTAATTTTTTACCCTTCATTACTTGTTGTTTAATTTTTGCACCAGTTACTGGATGTGCATTAGTTGGATTTGCACCAATAACTAAAAATAAATCAGCATGATAAATATCTTCAGTAGAGTTTGTTGCAGCACCAGTACCAAATGTTTGTTGCATACCCCATGCAGTAGGTGAGTGACAAATTCTTGCACAGCAATCCACACTATTGGTTCCAACAACAGCTCTAATCATTTTTTGGAAAATATAATTTTCTTCATTTGTACATCTAGCTGAAGAAATTCCAGCAAAAGCATCAGGGCCATGATTTTTTGTAATTCTTTGCATTTCATTTTTAATAAAGTCATATGCTTCATCCCAACTAGCTTCTTCAAATTTTCCATTTCTTTTGATTAATGGAGTTTTTAATCGGTCAGGATGATCATAAAAACCAAATGCATATCTTCCTTTAATACAAGTATGCCCTGCATTAACTTCAGTTTCTTTTGGAGTATCGATTGCAACAACCTTGTCATCTTTAATTGACGCTTCAAGATTACAACCTACTCCACAATACGAACAAGTTGTTCTAACTTTTTTATCAACCGCTGCAGATTTTGATTGATATACATCTGATATTGCATCAGTTGGACAAGTGTGTGCACAAGCTCCACAAGATACACACGAACTATCACCAAACATCATGTCGTTGTCTGTTGTAATTCTACTTTCAAATCCTCTGCCAGACATTGTAAGGACAAATGAACCTTGAATTTCATCACAAGCTCTTACACATCTTCCACAATTAATACAGTTATCAAGATTCATTCTCATGTAATCATGAGAGGTGTCTCTTGGAATTCCTTTATGTTGTTTAGGGCTGTTGTATCTATGATCTTTAATTCCTAAATCATTTGCTACAGTTTGTAATTCACAGTTATTATTTACTTCACAAGTATCACACTCCATTGGGTGATCGGTTAAAACAAGCTCTACAATATTTTTTCTAAGTGAATGTAAATTTTCATTTGTAGTAAAGATGTGTTGGTTTTCAGCAACAGGGGTATGACATGAAGCAACTACTTTTGTAGGACCATCTTTTTCAAGAGCAACTTCAACTGAGCAAACTCTACAAGCACCATAAGGTGCTAAGTTTGGATCATCACACAATGTTGGAACTTTTTTCTCCCCAACATAGCTTTTTACAAACTTTAAAATTGAAGTGTGATTAGCCCCAATTTCGTAGGGTTTTCCATCAATATATGCAATTTTTCTTTTCTCTGAGCTCATTAATTGTCTTTAACCATATCATTTTTCATTTCATCACCAAAGTATTTAAGAATATTCATAATTGGAGTAGGGATCGCTCCACAAAGTGCGCATAAACAACCTTTTTGCATTGTCACCAATAACTCATTTAAGAGTTTAAGTGGGATTTTAGCTGTTTTGTTTTTAAATTGATCGAACATTTCTTTTCCTCGGTAAGATCCAAGTCTACCTGGAAAACATTTTCCACAAGACTCTTCAGCACTAAATTCAAATAAATGATGAATGTATTCAGTCATTGGAAAATCTTTTGGAATACTAACAACACTTGCATGACCTAACATAAATCCTTTAGCAGTGAACTCTTGAAAATCTAAATTTAAATTATCTATTTCACTTAAAGGAACAACACCTCCAAGTGGACCACCTATTTGAAAGGCTTTAACAGGCTCTTTATAACCGCCACCGATTTCCTCAAATATTTTTTTCATTGGTGTTCCCATTTCTATTTCATAAATACCAGGATTATTAAAAAAACTATCTAGGCAAACTAATTTTGTTCCAGCAGATTTTTTATTACCTATTGCAGCAAATTTTTCTGCACCATTTAAAAGTATACCAGCAGCTGCTGCTAAGGTTTCAACATTATTTACGACAGTTGGTTTTTTATATAATCCTTCAG
The DNA here is from genome assembly GCA_008638165.1 of Pelagibacteraceae bacterium. GTDB lineage: Bacteria > Pseudomonadota > Alphaproteobacteria > Pelagibacterales > Pelagibacteraceae > Pelagibacter. The sequence goes on along the minus strand of VTPL01000023.1, from coordinate 7,522 downwards.
TAACTGGAAATGGAGGTCTTACATCTACTTCAGCTCTTCTACCTTCAATTGATGCTATAAGAGCAGTTTCTTCACCACATATATAAGCCCCTTGTCCTATGCAAATATTTAAATCGAAAGAAAAATTAGTTCCCAAAATATTTTCACCTAACAATCCATCTTGTTTTAATTGATTGATACATCCGTTTATTGCTTCAATAGATTTTGGATATTCACCTCTGATATATAAAACACCTTCATTACTTCCGATGACATAACCACACATTACCATTCCAAAAATAACTTTTAATGGTTGGTCTTCTAACAAATAACGATCAGAAAAAGCTCCACTGTCACCTTCATCTGCATTACAAATTACATATTTTTTATCTCCAGGTGCTTTACTACAAAAATCCCATTTCATTCCAGTTGGAAAGCCTGCGCCACCTCTACCTGTTAAATTAGAATTTAATAAAGATTGAATTATTTCTTTTTTATCTTTTTTAAGAACAACATCTAAATGATCTTTAAATTTTTCAATAGTCGATAATTTATCATCCATTAAAAAACTTGTTGATGCAAAACTTTTTGAAAAATATTTGTCTTGATCTATTTTTTCACCTTTTATGATCTGGTCGATTTTTTCAATATCGTTACCAGCATAATTTTCACCATCATAGTGAAAAGCTTTATTCTCATAGCAATGTCCAAGACAAAACATTTCGCCAACTTTATCATCACCTAATTTTGATTTTAAAGTTTCCTTTAATTTCTCTTGAGTGCCAGCGCACATACAAGCACTGCCATTACACACAAAAGCTTTTTTTTCTCTATGGGAAGGTCTTAAGAATTCATAAAAACTTTCAGCACCATGAAGTGTTGAAACTCCTAAATTATATTCTTTAGCTATGTCTTTAATATCTTTTGGAGAGTTACTAAGTGAATTTTCTGAGATTTTTTTAAACAAATTGTCTTTAAGGCCAATTCTACCCGATAAGTTACTTATGTTTTTTGACACTTAAATCCTTATGTTTGTTCGTCTTAAATAACTTTTTGGCTATTTGTATAAACATTATAGCTGTCCTTTTTTACGAAACCGATCAAGGTCATGTCAAACTTATTCGCTAAATCAATAGCTAGACTAGTTGGCGCACCAACTCCAATGACGATACCAATATTAGTCATCAGCACTTTTTGTATTAATTCAAAATTTAGTCTGCCAGAACAAGTAATGAATTGATTGCTAGGATCAATTTGCCCATTAATTAGAGCATTTCCAATTAATTTATCTAAGGCGTTGTGTCGACCAACATCCTCCTTAACATTAATCAGTGTTCCGTCTTTATTAAACAATCCACTTGCATGAATACCACCTGTTTGTGCAAATTCAGTCTGGTTGTTTCTTAAAATATCTGGTGCAGATATTATGATTTTACTATTAAGCTTTGGCTCAAGTTTAGGAGTTTTATCCTGCTTAATAACTTCTAAAGCATCCAATGAAGATTTACCACAAACTCCACAGGATGAGTTGGTTAAAAAATCTCTTTTTATTTTTGTAATATCTACATTTGAAGAGTCGTTTAAAGTAACAAGTATTTTATTTTGAATATTATATTGTCCTACTTTATCTCCAAATTTTTCAATTGAAGATATGTGTTTGATGTCTTTAATAATTTGCTCATTATATAAAAAACCACGAACTAGATCTTCATCTTGTCCTGGTGTTCTCATAGTAATTGATAATAATTGAGTAATCGTTTTGTTTTCTTTTTCAAATTTTAAAGAAATCTCCAAGGGTTCCTCAATTGAAATTAAATCATCTTTTTCTTCATGTGTGTCAGATTTAAATTTATTAACTTTATATTTTGAATGCATTATTTTTTAGTAGGGTAATCTTTTTTCAATAAAAATTTATTTACTATAATTGCAATTAATAAAATTAAGATACATCCAAAAATAATTGGATTAATCAAATATTCAAATGATGCACTTCCAATGATAACCATTATTGGATTTCCACCAGCAGGTGGATGAACCACATCTAAAATAATCATTAGAAAAATTCCTATTCCAACTGCTCCCGCAATAGAAATATAAATTGGCAACGGTATAAAGTTTACAAAAAATACTCCAACTAAAGCAGTCACTAAATGACCAAAGAAAACATTTTTAGGTTGTGCAAATGGACTTTCTGGAAAGCCAAATAATAAAACCATACTTGAACCAAATGAAGCAGCAATAAATAATCCAAGAGTAGTTTTATAAGTTAGAACAGTTAACACCCCAATGGTAACCGCTGAAAAAAAACCAGCAATTATGGCTTTGATTAAAATTTCTTTGTTTAATTTAATCATTTATATTTTTAAAGCTTTTGAGACAGTTTTAAGCGGTAGTAATAAACACTCTTTTCTTGAGAGATTTTTTTTATCTAAAAGTTCTTTGAAATCTTTCCAGATTTTATTAATGCTAGTTTTATTATCTTCAAACAACTGTTCAGCACTTTTAATAAAATCTTTAATATCGTCTAATTTAACTCCTTTAATTTTTCTAGATAATAAGCTGACGGATGCTTGGCAATATATGCAAGATTTACATTGATAACCCATGTCTTTTACAGTGTCATTCTTTACAATTAAGCTGATCTCCATTTCATCACCACAGATTGGATTTTTATTTTTTGAATGATGAGTATGATTAGTTAACACTTTATTGTTTTCTGTATGTGCTGCTATTTCTAAAATTCTTAAATCCATTAAATTTCTTTAATTAAGTCGCTAATGTTTTATATTTTGAACAATGGATCATAACAATATTTTAGCTGTAGTACTAGCCGGAGGAAAATCAAAACGTTTTGGTGATGATAAGACACAAGCACAATTAGGAGGCAAAATCCTTATTGATTATATTTTATCAGAGATAGTGAATAAATTTAATGAAGTTCTAATCGTCGCAAATGATCCAATTAAACATTTACCATCAGACAAAATTGTAACTATTGAGGATTTTAAAAAAAATCTAGGACCTTTAGGGGGAATTTTAAGTGCCATGAAATGGGTTAAAAAGCATAATAAACACTATCAATGGATAGCATCTTTTCCCTCTGATACCCCTTTATTTAAAATCAGCATGTTTGAGGACTTTCTTAAAAAAGTGAATGAAAAAGAAAGCGAATTATTCTTCATGAAAACAAAAGAAAAGCGTCACAATATTTTTGGCTTATGGAATATTGATTTAATTGATCAATTAGAAAAAGATTTAGAAAATGGTTCAAGAAAAGTTGAAAAATGGGCTAATAATATTGGTGTAAAAACTATTGATATTGAATTTGATAAAGAAGATCCATTTTTTAATGTAAATACAAAAGAGGATTTAGAAAAAGCTGAAAAAATATTAAATGATTAACTACCATCAAGCAAAATCTATTTTAAAAAAAGCAAAAATTAAAATTAGTAATGAAAAAGTTTTAGTCAAAAACTCTATTAATAGAGTTGCAGCAAAAGATATCCTTTCACCATCCAATCATCCTTTAGGTGACAATGCTGCATTTGATGGTTTTGCAATTAATGCAACGGATACAAAAAATATAAATAAAAAAAAACCAAAACAATTTAAGATTATTGGATCCATTGCAGCAGGCAATAAACCTCTATCAAAAAAAGTTAAAAAATTTGAAGCAGTTGAAATCATGACAGGTGGAATTATTCCAAATGCATTCAATACCATAATTCCAATTGAACAGATAAAATTTTATCCAAATAAACAAAATCCAAAATCAATTATTATTGATAAACAATTTACTAAATTTAACCATGTAAGGTTTAAAGGTTCTGACTATAAAAAAAATCAATTAGTAGTTAAAAAAGGAACCATCATTCAACCTAATCATATTTTGGCATTAAAAACCTTGGGTATTAAAAAAATTGAAGTTAAAAAGAAATTAAATATTTTATTTTTCTCAACCGGTAATGAAATTTCTAATTCAAATAGTATTCCTAATTGGAAAGTAAGAAATTCAAATAGTCATTATATAGAAAGTTTGAATAATAATTTCTTATTTAACTTTAAAAATGGAGGAATTTTAAGAGATCATCATCAAAAGATCTTTAAATCTCAAATTCAAAAAATGTTAAAATCTAAAACAGATATCATTATTACTTCAGGTGCTGTTTCTGCTGGTAAATTTGATTATATCCCAAGTGTTGTAAAACAATTTAAAACCTCACATTATTTTAAAAGTGTGATGATACGACCTGGAAAACCTTTGTTATTTGCTAAAATAAATCAAAAAGTTGTATTTGGTTTACCTGGAAACCCTATTTCTTCTGCAGCTTGTTTTAGGTTTTTCGTTTATCCTTTTATTGAAAATATATTGGAACTTTTACCTGAAAAACCAGTTAAAGCCGTTTTAAAAAATAGTTTTAATAAGGTTAAAAATTTTACACGATTTATAAAAAGTAAATTAACAACTTCAAACAACGGAAAGCTTGAAGTTGAGTTATTAAAAGGACAAGAGTCGTTTAGAATAAATTCTTTTGTAAAATCCAATGTCTGGGCAATGCTTCCTGATGGTCAATCTAACTTTAAAAAAGGTCAGATAATTGATTGTTTTTTACCGAACCATTCAAATAAAATTCTAGATTAACGTAATCAAAATTTGTTGTGGTAATCTATTTTTACAATTAATCTCCGGCAATGCTTGAATTAAAAAATCCTAGAATTGCTGTTCCGGTTGTTTTATTTGCAGGAATTTTATGGTCGTTTGGGCCTTTAGTTGTAAGATACATGGACAATCCGAACTTGGTGCCATGGCAATATATTTTTGGAAGAGGACTAACGATTTTTACTATACTCAATTTGTATCTTTACTTTGAAGAAGGTAAGGATTTTTGGAAAAATTATTTAAAAATCGGTAAATCTGGTGTGGTAGGCGGATCTGGACTTGGTATTGCAATGATCTCTTTTATTTATTCAATTACCAACACTTCAGCTGCAATCACTTTATTATGTTTAGCGGCAATGCCATTCTTTACTGCACTATTAGCTTTTCTTTTTTTAAAAGAAAAAATTACTATTAGTGTTTGGGTATCAATTGCAATTGCTACAATTGGAATTGCTATTATGGCATTTGGTAATAGTGGAGAAAATTCTTTTATTGGATTTGTTTTTGGTATTACGTCTTCAATTGGATTTTCTGTTTTTTCAGTATCTTTGAGATGGAGAAAAGAAACTCCTAAATTTACAACCGTTGCTTTTGCAGGTTTCTTTTGTTTTGTGTTTGCAACAATAATGATCTTATCTAAAGACCAAGTTTTTTTCTCAACCAGTTATAATAGCTCTTTATTCTCATTACACGGAACTTTAGTTTGTCTTGGATTAATTTTATATTCAATAGGCTCTAAAGCAATTCCAGCAGCTGAACTAACTTTATTATCTTTAACAGAAGTTATTGGTGGAATATTTTGGGTGTGGTTACCGTTATTTGGAATTAATGAAGTGCCTGATACGAATACAATAATTGGTGGCTTCTTTTTATTTATATCTTTATTTTATTATAGCTTGATCATGAGATGGAATAAAAGATACATCGGATTAAATTAACTTAAAGCACATTATGGAAAGACCAGATTTTTTTGAACTTAAAAATGGAGAAAAGGTAAAACTTCCTTTTTCTGACAAAGAATATAATCAAAGAGTTTCAAATTTAAGAAGTGTGATGGATAAAAATAATCTGGATATGATTATTTTAACTTCGATGCACAACATTGCTTACTACACAGGGTTTATTTATTGTTCTTTTGGAAGACCTTATGGATGCGTTGTAACTAAAGATAAAATCTCAACAATTTCAGCAAATATTGATGCAAGTCAGCCATGGAGAAGATCACACTGTGATAATGTTATTTATACTGATTGGAAAAGAGATAATTTTTTAAGAGCCATTGTTTCAATTGTTGGAAGAGATGAGCCTCCAAAAAATATCGGGCTTGAATATGATCATATTACTTTAGATATGAGAGAGAAAGTTGGCTCAATCTTTACATTTTCAGTTTTTAGCGATGTTGCAAAAGATTTAATGAATTTAAGAATGATTAAATCAGATGAAGAAATTGAGATTATCAAAAATGGTGCAAGAATTGCTGATCTTGGTGGTGAAGAGATTGCTAAAAATATTAGAGAAGGCAACACTGAAATAGAAATTGCAATTGCTGGAAGAGATCGAATGGAAAGAGAAATTGCAAAATCTTATCCAGGTGCTGAATATATGGATACTTGGGTTTGGTTTCAGTCTGGAATAAATACGGATGGTGCTCATAATCCAAAAACAAATCGACAACTTAAAAAAGGAGATATTTTATCTTTAAATACGTTTCCAATGATCTCTGGTTATTACACAGCATTGGAGAGAACTTTATTTTTAGATCATGCAGATGATGCATCGTTAAAAGCATGGGAGGCAAATGTTAAAGTTCATAAACGGGGATTAGAATTAATTAAACCTGGTGTGAAGTGTTCTGATATTTGTCATGAGCTAAATGAATTATTTGCTGAACTTGGTTATCTTCAATACCGAACTTTTGGTTATGGTCATTCCTTTGGCGTGCTTTCACATTTTTATGGTAGAGAAGCTGGATTAGAACTTAGAGAAGATATTGATACCGTTTTAGAGGAAAATATGGTGATCTCTATGGAGCCAATGATCATGATCCCAGAAGGAAAACCTGGAGCAGGAGGATATAGAGAGCATGATATTTTAGTGATTGGTAAAGATGGCGCTGAAAATATTACAAAATTTCCTTTTGGCCCTGAACACAATATTATAAAAGCTTAATTAAAATGAGTGAGAATAAAACAATCGTTAATAGTTGGAATGAGTGGGATCCTCTTAAACATGTAATTGTTGGAAGAGCAGACGGAACATGTATACCAGCACCAGAGCCTGCACTCGATGCAAAGGTTCCTGAAGATAGTGATATGCGAGGTCAGTTTGGTCCTCGAACAAAAGATACCGTTGATAAAGCGAACCAACTTTTAGATGACTTTTCAAACATGTTAGAGAAAAGAGGAATTAAAGTTGATCGACCAACACCAATTGATTTTAATCAAAAAACATCAACTCCAGATTGGGAAGCTGAAACGATGTTTGGCTGTATGCCACCAAGAGATGTTTTATTAACCGTTGGGAATGAAATTTTAGAAGCAACCATGAGTTATCGTTGCAGATGGTTTGAGTACTTATGTTACCGACCTTTGTTAAAAGATTATTATAATCAAGATCCTAATATGAGACACGAGTCTGCGCCAAAACCAAGGTTAACTGATGCAGATTATAGAAAAGATTATTTATCTGATAAAATTGGAGTTCAAAAAAGACTAGAGTGGACTGAACAAAAATATTTTGTAACCACTGAAGAAGAACCTTTGTTTGATGCAGCAGATGTTTTAAGATTTGGTAAAGATCTTGTGGTTCAACATGGATTTACAACCAACTTAAAAGGAATTGATTGGTTAAAAAGACATTACAAAGATCATAGAGTTCATGCTG
>VTPL01000003.1 GCA_008638165.1 Pelagibacteraceae bacterium | reverse complement strand
ATGACCAACTATGGACTGAAATGGGAAGAGACATAAAAGGATTTATGTTACAACCTGTTGGACCTGAAGCTTTAGGTTGGTTCAAAGAGCCAATTAATAGCATGGCTGACTTTAGAAAATATAAATTCAGAACTCCTCCAGGAATACCTGGTCAAACTTATAAAGATATCGGTGTAGCTTCTGTAGCAATGGGTGGTGGAGATATTCTACCAGCTCTTGAAGCAGGAACAATTGATGCTGCTGAATGGTGTTGTCCAAAACCAGATTTAACTTTTGGTTTTCAAAAAGTTCTAAAACACTATTACTTACAAGGTCTTCACCAAGTAGTAGTAAATGCTGACTTCTATATTAATGGTAGCAAATACAAAAAAATGTCTGCTATTGAGAAGAAAGCTTTAGAAGTTGCTGCAAATGCATCTTTATCAAAATCAATGAGTTACAGAATATACGAAAATGGAAAAGCTCTTGCTGAGTTAACAACTAAGCATGGTGTTATTTTACATGATACTCCAGCTGATTATTTCCCAGCGTATATGGCTGCTGCAAAAGCAAGTTTAGAAAAAAATGCTGCAGAGAATGCTTTCTTTAAAAAAGTATGGGATTCTCAAAAAGCATTTGCTGATATTGCAGTACCATTTTGGTCTGGATCTCAAATGTCAAATGCTAAGCTAGGAATGGCTCACGCTGAAACATTAAAATAATCATAATATTATTGATTTTCAAAGCGGGTAGAATATACCCGCTTTGAGTTTAGAATTTTCACTATGCCTAAAAACCATAAGCCTAAAAAGCCAATCAAAGATCTTAAACTAGATATTTCAGATGAAATGATTGCTGAGAGAAGAGGTGGTTCAGGGAAAATGCCTCAAGATATGCCAAAATGGATGGCATCTACAATTACTAAAATCGATCTATTTAACAAGTGGGTTGGAAACACTGTTTGTTGGATTACAATCCCATTAATTCTAGCTATGACTTATGAAGTTCTTGCTAGAAAGCTTTTTAATGCACCTACAATGTGGGCTTATGACATGAGTAGATTTATGTATGGTGCATTATTTATGTTGGGTGCTGGTTATGCTTTGTCTAAGGGCGTGCATATCAGGGCTGATTTTTTATATAGAAATTTTCAAACTAAAAACCAAGGTCGAATTGATTTTTGGTTGTACTTATTATTTTATTTTCCAGGTTTAATTGTTTTTTTCTACATGACCACGGGTTTTGTGCAGGAATCTATAATGCGGGGAGAAAAAGGTATGGATACTGCATGGATGCCATACATGTGGCCTATAAAAGCATGTTTATGGGTTGGAATAATTTTCTTATTAATCCAAGGAATTTCTGAATTATTAAAAAGTTATTGGGCTGCAACAAAAGGCCAATGGCCAGGAGACGAAGATTAAATGTTAGCAGAGTTTATTGATCCAGCAGTACTTGGATTTATCTTAATAGGGGTAATGCTCTTTTCAATATTTATTGGTTTCCCAATCTCTTTTACTCTGATTTTTTTAGGTTTTGTTTTTGGTTATCTTGGATTTGGTAAGTTAGTTTTTTATTTAATGACCTTACAATTTTCTATGGTCATGACCGAACAAACTCTCGCCGCCGTGCCACTCTTTGTTTTCATGGGTATCATGATGGAACAAGCTGGTTTGATGGAGAGATTATTTTCAGCTTTTCAATTAATTTTAGCTAAAGTTAGAGGTTCATTGTATTATGCAGTTTTATTTGTATCTGTTGTTTTCGCTGCAGCGACTGGAATAGTTGGTGCTTCAGTAACGATCCTTGGAATAATGGCTGCTAAATCCATGAATAAATCAGGATATGATGTTAGACTTGCAGCAGGTACGATTACTGCAGGTGGAACTTTAGGTATCTTAATACCACCAAGTATTATGTTGGTAGTTATGGGACCAATCATGGAAATCCCAGTTACAGATTTATTTGCAGCTGCAATTATTCCAGGAATACTATTAGCCGTTTTATATGCAGCTTATACAACAATTAGATGTTGGATTAATCCTAGTTTAGGACCAGCTTTACCACCAGAGTTAAGAGCCACAAGTTTAAAAGCTGTATGGATAGAATTTTTTCTAGGTTTAGTCCCACCTGCTGCTTTAGTTTTTGCGGCATTAGGAAGTATACTTTTTGGATTTGCAACACCTACAGAAGCTGCTGGTTGTGGAGCTTTAGGTTCTTTGTTATTAGCTCTTGCTTATAAAAAACTTACTTTTAAAAAATTGCAAGACTCACTTGTCAAAACTTTAGAAATCTCAGCACTAATAATGGTTTTAGTTGCTGCTTCAAATTTTTTTGGAGCAGTATTTTCTAGATTGGGCACTCCAATGCTACTTACAGATTTTTTATTAGGTTTAGAAATGAACAAGTATTTAATACTTGCATTGGTTATGGTTATGATTTTTTTATTAGGTTGGCCATTAGAGTGGGTGCCAATCGTGATGATTATTGTGCCAATTATACTTCCTTTAATTGAAGCACTTGGATTTAATCTTACTTGGTTCGCTATTTTAGTAGCTGTTAATTTACAAACCGCCTGGCTCTCCCCACCTGTTGCTCTTTCAGCTTATTTCTTAAAAGGTGTTGTGCCAGAGTGGGATCTAAAGGATATTTATTATGGAATGATGCAATTCATGGTTATTCAGGTTATTGGTTTAGTTTTGATAATTATGTTCCCTCAAATCGCTCTTTGGTTACCAGCCTATCTATATGGACAGTAAAAAATATTAGTTTAATATCTTTTTAGTGAGTCAAAAAAATTCTAGTCAAAATATAATCAATTGGGAATTAGTTGCAGTTAATCCAAATAACAAAAATTGGAGCTGGACAGATTTATTTTATTTTTGGGGTGTTAATGTTCAAAGTGTTATAGGATTTTCTTTAATAGCTTCTCTATACACAATTTATAGCTTAAATTTTTTTGTAGTCTTTTTTGGAACTTTATTAGGCTCAATTTTAGTTTATTTTTTTTCAAATTTAATTGGTAAACCCTCGCAAAAATACGGATTACCATTTGCAACTATTTTAAGATCTTCTTTGGGGTATAGTGGTGCAAGATTTTTAGGTCTCTTAAGAAGTATAGTTGGTATATTTATGTTTGGAATTCAAACATATTTTATCTCAAAGGCTATAAGTTATTTAATTAGAATTTTATTTTTTAGTATTGATAATACTCTTTTAGATAAAGATATTTTTTTAATATTTTTACTTGGTCTGAATATAATAGACTGGGTATCACTTTTTATAAGTATCAGTTTTCAAATTTATATATTTTCTAAAGGAATGGTTTTTAATAGAAAAATTATAAAATTTTCTGCAATTACAGTTTATATCGGTATGATATTTTTCTTTCTTGTTGTTCTGTTATCAGATGTAAAACTCACTGCTCAAGCTTTCACTCAAATACTGAATTTTAATAATTTTATTGATTTTAAAAATATTTTGCCACTGATAACAGTAGCAGGTACAATTTTTGCATATTTTTCTATTATAATAATAAGTTTTGGTGATTTCTCAAGATATGTAAAAGATGAGCAAGAGTTAAAATATGGCAATTTAAGTTTATTAATTAATTTAATTATATTTTCCTTTTTTGCAGTTTTTATTGTTACAGGATCTGATGTATTTTTAAATCAACAGTTTGAAGATATTGATAGAATATTTACTAATCCTACAGATATAATTGGTAAATTTAACAATTTACAAATCACAACTATAGTTTTATTTTTTATCTTGATTGCATCAATCTCTACAAATTTAATTGCAAACCTTATACCTGCCCAGTATTCATTAATTAATTTTAAACCTAACAAACTAAATTTAAAATCAGTAAGTTATACTATTGGTTTTTTTGGGTTGTTGGTTGCACTCCTTTGGCCAACTTTATTAAGTCAAATTGGAATTTTATCTTTTATTGATACATTTGGTTCTTTTTTTGGTCCTATTTGTGGAATTATGATTATTGATTACTTTATAATTAATCAATCAAACATAAACATTAAAGATATTCATTCATTGTCATCAGAAAGTACTTTTTATTTTTCAAGAGGCTGGAATTTAAAAGCTTTATATTCTGTTTTAATTGGTTTTATCTTTTCATCTTCTACAATTTGGAATTTTAATTTAATGTTTTTACAATCTTATGCTTGGATTATTGGTGCTATAATTTCTGCATTAACATACTATCTGTTAAAAAAAGATTAAACTTATGAATAAAAATATTTTCGACTTTAAAGGTAGAACAGCTATTGTTACAGGTGGCGGACAAGGTTTTGGCCTAGATGTTGCAAAAAGATTTTTAGAGGGAGGTGCTAAAGTAATTATCTGGGATATCGATCAAAAACTTTTAGACGAAGCAGTTGAATTACTAAATAATGAAAACTTGACCTCATTTATAGTTGATGTTTCAAATTATAAAGATGTTGAAAATACTGTTAATGATATAATTTCCAAAAACAATGTTGATATACTTATAAATAATGCTGGTATTACAGGCCCTACAGGACCTCTTTGGGAATATGACGTAGAGTTGTGGAAAAAAATTGTTGATATAAATTTGATAGGCACATTCAATTGTTGCAGAGCTATCGTTCCAAATATGATTAAAAATAATTATGGAAGGATTGTCAATGTTGCCTCTGTTGCTGGTAAAGATGGTAACGCTAATGCTAGCGCCTATAGTTCTGGTAAAGCAGGTGCTATTGGTCTAACCAAATCTCTTGGAAAAGAATTAGCTGATAAAAATATTGCAGTAAATGCTGTTACGCCAGCCGGAGCCAAAACTCGTATTCTTGATCAAATGAGTAAAGAACACGTCCAAAGGATGCTCTCTAAAGTCCCTAGAGCTAGATTCTTGGAAATACATGAATTTACTTCCTTGGTATGCTGGTTATCCTCTGAGGAAAATTCTTTTTCAACAGCTGCAGTTTTTGATATTAGTGGTGGTAGGTCTACTTATTAAATTATTGGTGCAAAAAGGATAAATGACCAATAAATAATTAAAAAAAATGCTGAAATTGTCTTCATGAATATTACATACACATTATTTTTGTATAATAATTGTCTAAATATTGTCTAAAAAAAGTATTTTAATTTAAATTATGAAAAATTTTTTAAAAATATCTTTGATCATTTTGTTAAGTATAGGTCCAGTGTTTGGGCAAAATATTGCTGTGTTTGATTTTACCCAGAATGAATTTGATAATTTAGAAAAAAGGAAAGTAAAAGGTGAAACTATTTGGACACTTGGATCAAATGAAAATGGCAATTATATAAAAGCAGAGGCTGTAGCCTCAGGTTCGGGCCTTGGAAAAGAGGTAAAAATTAACCTTAATAATACGCCATACTTAAATATTACCTGGAAGGTTGAGAAGAATTTATCTGGCATTGTTGAAGATAGTAAAAAAGGCCATGATTTTGCTGCAAGGGTATTTGTAATTAAAAAAACTGGGATGACACCTCTATCTAATAAAGCTTTAAACTATGTATTTTCAAGCAACAATGAAGTTGGTCAATCTTGGAGAAGTCCATACACAAAACAATCAATAGATTATATCCTGTCGACTACAAACGAATACGATAATGAGTGGGTAAGTGTTAAAGTAAATGTTAAGGAACATTTTAAAGAATTTCATGATTTAGATGTTGAAGAACTTAATGGCGTCGCAATTATGACAGATACTGATAATTCAGAATTAACAGCAGTAGCTTATTATCAAAATATTTATTTCTCTGCCGAGTAATTAAATTTTTAAATATTTCTTTAAAAGAATATTAAATACAAACAATAAAATTGATACCAACACGTCCTCTAAGGGAGTTGCTTGTGGGTATCCATAATTCCATAAAACAACCAATATAAGCCAAAAAATAAAAATTTTCATAAACTGAATTTTTCCTTATGATATACATAATAAGTATTTGGTAAAATATTTTTATGCACGAAAACTTTTTTCACAAAATCAAGGTTTATTACGAAGATACTGATGCAGGTGGAGTTGTATATTATGCAAATTATTTAAAGTTTTTAGAAAGAGCAAGAACTGAAGCATTATATTCAATTGGTTTTAGCAATAGCAAAATTAAAGAAATTTATAATTCACTTATTATCGTGAAATCATGCAATATTGATTATAAAAAATCATCATTTTTAGAAGATGAATTAACTATTCGTTCGTTTGTTAAGTCAATAACAAAAACATCATTTTTTATGAATCAAATTATAACAAAAGATGATCACATTATAGTTGAGGCTAAAATTCACTTAGTTTTTGTTAACGGTGATGGTAAACCCGTTAGAATTCCTGAAGAAATATATTCAAAATTTAAGCCTTATTTCTGTGATACAATTAAATCTTAGATAGTTTTTTTGCAATCGAAAATAACTTGTTAAACATTTTTTGATTTATTAACTTAGTATTTACATTTCTAGGGCTCGGGTGATATGAGGGTATCAATATAATTCCATCTGGTAGATTGTATCTTTTTCCATGTTTAAAAGTGAATTTTTTCTTTATTTTATAAGTTTGTTTGTAATATTTCACACAATTATCAAAAGCAACTTTTCCAAGTGTAACTATTACTTTTAAATTTTTTAAAATCTCTAGTTCAGAATTAAAATAATTTGAGCATTTATTAATTTCTATTTTGAGGGGTTTATCATTTGGAGGCACACATTTAAGTATATTTGTTATAAAAGTAGACTTTAATTTTAATCCATCATTCAAACTTGATGAATAATCTTGATTTGATATTTCAGTTTGAAAAAGAGTTTTAAAAAGAAAATCTCCAGATTTGTCTCCGGTGAATGCTCTGCCAGTTCTTGTTCCTCCATGTGCAGCTGGAGCTAAGCCAACAATTAGTAATTTTGCATCCTTATCACCAAAACCAGGTACTGGTTTGCCCCAATATTTTTCATTTATATTTTGTCTTCTTTTTTCAGTTTTTATTTTTTTGATAAAATTAATTAATCTTGGACACTTATTGCATTTAATTATTGTATTATTTAATTTTTTAATTTTAATACTCATCAGTGAAATATATTAAATTTATAATAATTATCCTTATAAGCTTAACATCATCTATTAAAGCTGAAATAGACAAAGACATATTAGCATCTCTAAAAGAGGGTAATAAACTCATATTTATAAGACATGCATATGCTCCAGGGGGAGGTGATCCTGATAATTTTGATATTAATGATTGCAATACCCAAAGAAATCTGAGTGAAAGTGGCCGTCAACAGGCTAAAAATATTTCAAATTTTTTTATAGAAAATCAAATTAATTTTAAAAAGGTATATTCAAGTGAATGGTGTAGATGTAAAGAAACTGCTAAAATAGCATTTGGTGATTTTGAAACTAAAAATTTTTTAAATTCTTTTTTTAGTCAAAAATTTGCTAAAAATAGAAAAAAACAAATGAATGACTTAAATAATTTTGTTGATAATTATAAGGATGATGGCAATTTAGTATTTGTTACTCATTATGTAGTGATTTCAGAAGCATTAAATTATGCCCCAAGTTCAGGAGAAATAGTTGTTGCAGATAAGAAATTTAATAAGATAAGTAGTTTTGAAATTAAATATTAATATAAAGTTATGTCATCAAAAAAAGCAATGAAGCAAGCCCAAAAACAAGCATTTGCAAAACATAGAAGCAATATAGTGAATTCAAGATTTAAGTTAAAAAATAAAATTTCAATTAATAAAAAAAATAAAAAAAGTTAACTTTCTTCTTTAAAACGTTCAATTTTTTTACAAGTGGATAATAGGTTAATACCTTCTTCATTATTAATTACAGTTTTAATTTTGATCTCAGGACTGTCTTGCTCAAAAACCAATTGTGTATAAAACTGAGGATATCCTAATTTTTCAGTTAATATCTTGTCCCCATCTTGATAAATTAATCTTTCTATTTTATTCTTTTTCTTAACACTAAGATCGGTAATTTTGTATTGTTTAAATGTTTTATCATTAAATACATAATTTCTTGTCATTAAAGATTGCTCAAGATCTAAAATATATTCATTTTTAAGAAATCCGTCTTTATTATTTTCACAAGAGCTTAAAATTATTTTTTCAGCTGAAGAATGAGATATTGATATAAAAATTAAAACTAAACTTAAGATATTAGTTTTTTTCATTTTTTTCAGTTATAAACAAACCTATTAGCAATAGAGTAGTCCATCCTATTCCCAATAAAGCTTTTGGACTTGTATCAGCGCTCCATAAGTCAAGTACAACTGCCCCAAAAATTAATCCGATTATATAAATGATTATTATAAGATTAGATTTTCTCATCTTTTAAATTTTTTTTAAATAACGATATACCATTTTTAATCTTATAATCATAAGACTCTTCAAAACTTTCTAGTTGCCAACCATTTAATCGATTTTTTATTTCAGTGATATTCTTTTTTTTCCACTCATCAGATGTGTTTTCAAGTTTCCAAATTTTTTTTTCATCATTGCTTCTGCCACAACCATAGCAATAACCTGTTTTAGGGTCTGTTCTACAAATACTTATGCATGGTGAAATTATCATAATATAATTTGATATTTATAAAGGATTTTAGATAAATTTCATAATAATTGTCATTGGACAAATAAATTGAATAATATATAAAACCTCTAAATTTTGTGGGGCGATGGCGGAATTGGTAGACGCGTTGGTCTTAGGAACCAATATTTTCGGATGTGAAGGTTCGAGTCCTTTTCGCCCTACCAAATTATTATTATGAAAGTCACTGTAGAAAATATTAAAGGTCTTAATAAAGATATAAAAGTTTTTATAGATAAGAAAACTATGTCCAATTATATGGACGAAAAATATGAAGAGATTAAAGGCACTGTTAACCTTAAAGGTTTTAGGCCTGGCAAGGTTCCAAAAGAAATTTTAAAAAGACAGTTCGGTAAAGCGATTTTTAGTGAGGTTTTAGATAAGGTTTTAAAAGAAACATCAACAAAAGCACTTGATGAAAATAAAATTAAACCTGCCGGACAACCTAAGCTTGATCTAAAAACTTATGGTGAAGACAAAGAACTTGAATATGTTTTGTCTGTCACAGAGCTTCCTAAAATTGATATCAAGGATATAGCAAATATAAAATTTGATGAATACACGGTTAAAATTGATGAGTCTGAAACTGATAAGAGAATAAATGAAATAGCTAAAAACCAACCTAATTTTAAAGAAGCTTCTCCAGAAACAAAAGCTACCGACGGTGATCTAGTAGCCTTTGATTATAACGCTACAGTTGACGGCCAGTCTTTTAAAGGTAGTGAGGGAAAAAATACTCAATTAACGCTTGGTAAAGATTTGTTTTTAAAAGGATTTGATAAACAGTTATTAGGTTCAAAAAAAGATGACACAAAGATCGTTGAGGCTATTTTACCTGAAAACTTCCCAGAAAAAGAATTAGCTAACAAAAGTGCTAAATTTGAGTGCAAAATTATTTCAGTTAAAAAGCCTGAAGAAGTTAAAATAGATGATGAATTTGCAAAAAATTTAGGTGCAAAAGATTTAGTTGATTTAAAAAAATTAATCTCAAATCAAATTAATGATGAATACAAAAATTCTTTAGACCGATTATCAAAAAATCAAATTTTAAAAGAGCTAGAAAAATTTAAAATTGATGAAATACCAGAAAACTTGATTGAAGAAGAGGTTAAAATTTTATCTCAAGGAATGAGTGAAGACGATGCTAAAAAAAGTAGAAAAAATTTTGAAGAACTTGCCAAAAAGAGAATTAAAACTGGTTTAATCCTAAATGAATTTGGTGAACAAAATCAAATTAAAGTCAACGAACAAGAGTTGCAAGCAGAAATACAAAAGCAATTAAGAATGATGCCTGGTCAAGAAAAAATGGTTATGGATTTTTATCAAAAGAACCCTTCGGCCGTAGCTAGCCTTAGAGGTACGGTTTATGAGGAAAAGATAATTAATCTAATTAAAGAAAAAGCAAAACCTAATAAAAAAGAAATCTCAAAAGATGAAGCAGAAAAAATATTAAAAGAATCACAAAATCAAAGTGAAGATCAAAATTCTGATACGGAAGTAAAAAGTGTCAAAGCTAAGAAGACTACTTCTACCTCAAAAAAATCTACAGAGAAAACATCAAAATCAAAAGCTTCAGGAAAAAAAGTTAGTAAAAAGTAATCTGAAGTTGTATAAACAACTAGAATCAAAATATGGATAAAATTTCTGAACATATGAGTAACCTTGTGCCTATGGTTGTTGAACAATCTAGTAAAGGTGAAAGAGCTTATGATATTTACTCAAGACTTCTAAAAGAGAGAATAATTTTTTTAACTGGTCAAATTAATGACAATGTTGCTTCACTAGTAACTGCGCAACTTCTTTTTTTAGAAGCTGAAGACCCAAAAAAAGAAATTTATTTATATATTAATAGTCCGGGAGGTTTAGTTACAGCTGGACTTGGTATTTATGATACGATGCAATATGTTAAACCTGAGATTTCAACTTTATGCATTGGTCAAGCAGCATCCATGGGTTCATTTCTTTTAGCAGCTGGAGCTAAAGGTAAAAGATTTTCATTACCAAACTCAAGAATTATGGTTCATCAACCATCCGCAGGTTTTCAAGGACAAGCTACAGATATTGAAATACATGCTAACGAAGTTCTTTCTTTGAAAAAAAGATTGAATGAAATTTATTCAAAACACACTGACAAAAGTGTAGATGAAATTAAGAATGCTCTTGAAAGAGATAATTTCATGACAGCAGAAATTGCTAAATCTTTTGGTTTAATAGACGAAGTTGTAGATAAAAGACCTTAACATACCACATATTGATCTCAGTTAATTTGAAACTTGATATCAACGAGTCTCCTATAATAAAGTAAATGAATTGATTCGATTTAAAAATTATGAACACAAACAATAAAAATATCCTCTACTGTTCTTTTTGTGGAAAAAGCCAACATGAAGTTAGAAAGCTTATTGCAGGACCTACTGTATTTATATGTGATGAGTGCGTTGAGCTTTGTATGGATATTATTAAGGAAGAAAATAAAGATACTTTTGTAAAACATCAAGATGGACTTCCTTCACCAAAAGAGATTTGTGCAGTTTTAGATGACTATGTCATTGGTCAAGCTCATGCAAAAAAAGTTCTATCAGTTGCAGTTCACAATCATTACAAAAGATTAAATTATGAGAGCAAGACAAGTAAAAATGTAGAACTCGCTAAATCCAATATTCTTTTGGTTGGTCCAACTGGCTGTGGAAAAACTTTATTAGCACAAACACTTGCTAGAATTTTAGATGTTCCATTCACAATGGCTGATGCAACAACTTTAACAGAAGCAGGATATGTTGGTGAAGATGTTGAAAATATTATACTTAAATTACTCCAAGCAGCAGACTACAATGTTGAAAAAGCTCAACGAGGAATAGTTTATATAGATGAGGTCGACAAGATTAGTAGAAAATCAGAAAATCCATCAATTACTAGAGATGTATCTGGCGAAGGTGTTCAACAAGCTTTATTAAAAATAATGGAAGGAACAGTAGCTAGTGTGCCGCCGCAAGGTGGAAGAAAACATCCTCAGCAAGAATTTTTACAAGTCGATACTACAAATATTTTATTTATTTGTGGAGGAGCTTTTGCTGGTTTAGATAAAATAATTTCTCAAAGAGATAAAGGAACATCTATTGGATTTGGTGCTGACGTTAAAAATACGCAAGACAAAAAAACTGGTGAATGGATGAAAAGTCTTGAACCTGAAGACATGTTAAAATATGGATTAATACCTGAATTCATTGGAAGACTACCAATGATCGCAACATTAGAAGATTTAGATGAAAAATCTTTAATAAAAATTTTACAAGAACCTAAAAACTCATTAACAAAACAGTATCAAGAATTATTTAAATTAGATGGTGCTAAATTAACATTTAAGGATAATGCATTAAAAGAAATTGCTCAAAAAGCGATTAACAAAAAAACTGGTGCAAGAGGTTTAAGGTCGATTTTAGAAAATGTTTTATTAAAAACAATGTTTGATTTGCCAAGCCAAGACAACATAGAGGAAGTTATAGTTGATGCATCAGCTGTAAAAGGTCTTACTCAACCAATCCTAGTCCACTCAAAAGGTGAGAGCAAAGCAAAAAATAACAAAACATCAGCGGCTTAATAGCTTTAATAACTTTTAAAAAGCTATTGCAAATTTCAATTTAATATCCATATTTAGTGCATGGATGTTAAAATTTCATTACCGCTATTACCATTAAGAGACATAGTTGTTTTTCCAAGTATGGTTATCCCTCTGTTTGTTGGAAGAGATAAATCTATTTCAGCTTTAAATGAAGTAATGAAAAAAGATAAGAAAATTATTCTAGTTACACAAAAAAACTCTGAGATAGATGATCCAAAAAAAACAGATGTGTTCATGTATGGTTGTGAAGGAAGTATCTTACAGCTTTTAAAATTACCCGATGGCACAGTTAAAGTTTTGGTTGAAGGTATAAAGAGAGTAAAAATTTTAGACTTTAAAGATAATGAAAAATTTATAACCTGTGAATATACTGTTCACAATGATGTTCTTATTAAAGATGAGGACCTTTATCCTTTAGCAGCTACAGCAATTAGAAGACTAGAAAAACTTACTTCGATTAACAAGAAAGTTTCAAATGAAACTATCAATACAATTAAACAACTTAAAGATCCTTCTCAGATTGCTGACAATATAGCCTCTCATCTAACAGCAACTATTTCTGAAAAACAACAAATATTTGAAACTGTCGATGTTAAAAAAAGATTAAACGCCATAATTAAAATTATGGAAAATGAAACTAGCATCATTGGAGTTGAGAAAAGAATTAGAGGACGAGTTAAAACACAAATGGAAAAAACTCAAAGAGAGTATTATTTAAACGAACAACTAAAAGCTATTCAAAAAGAACTTGGTGAGATTGAAGATGGAAAAGATGAAAATACAAGTCTTAATAAATCAATTTTAAAAGCCAAAATGCCTAAAGATGTTGAAAAAAAATGTCTTCAGGAGTTAAAAAAATTAAAAAACATGAGTCCAATGTCTGCTGAAGCTACCGTAGTTAGAAACTACCTTGATTGGATGATAGAGCTTCCTTGGTATAAAAAAAGTGAAGTAGATATTGATCTAGCTAAAGCTTTAGACGTGCTTGATAAAGATCACTTTGGATTAGAAAAAATTAAAGAAAGAATTATAGAATTTTTGGCTGTTCAAAAAAGAATGGAAAAAATTAAAGGTCCAATATTGTGTTTAGTTGGTCCTCCTGGAGTTGGAAAAACATCGCTTGGAAAATCTATTGCAAAAGCAACTAATAGAGAATTTGTAAGAATGTCAGTGGGAGGAATGCGTGATGAGGCTGAAATTCGTGGACATAGAAGAACTTACATTGGTTCTCTGCCAGGAAAAATTATCCAAATGATGAAAAAAGCAGGAACAAAAAATCCTTTAATTTTATTGGATGAAATTGACAAAATTGGAAATGATTATCGTGGGGATCCTTCATCAGCATTATTAGAAGCTTTAGATCCTGAGCAGAACACTACATTTAATGATCACTATTTAGAAGTTGATTATGATTTATCAGATGTGATGTTTGTAACAACTGCAAATACTTTAAATATACTTCCTCCATTATTAGACAGAATGGAAGTTATACGTTTGGCTGGTTACACTGAAGATGAAAAAATTAGTATTGCAAATAAATACCTATTACCAAAACAAATAAAGGATAATGGTGTTAAAGAAAATGAAATGAAACTTGGAGACAACGTCATTCAAGAAGTTATTAGAAGTTACACTAAAGAGTCTGGTGTTAGAAATTTAGAGAGAGAAATCTCTAAGCTAGCAAGAAAAGTTGTAAAAAAAGTTGTTGCAGGTGAACAAGATAAAGTTGAAATTAATAATGACAATCTTTCAGATTTCCTAGGTGTTGCTAAATATAAATTTGGAGAGCTAGAACCTAATGACAAAGTTGGAATTGTAACAGGATTAGCTTGGACAGAATATGGTGGAGAAATTTTAAAAATTGAGACTGTAACAATGCCTGGAAAAGGCAGAATGCAAATAACAGGTAAGCTTGGTGATGTAATGCAAGAGTCTGTAAAAGCTGCAAAATCTTTTGTTAGATCTAAATGTTTAGAATACGGAATAATTCCACCTTTATTTGAAAAAAAAGATTTTCATATTCATGTTCCAGAAGGAGCTACACCAAAAGATGGTCCATCAGCAGGTATTGGTATGGTAACTTCAATTGTTTCATCGCTTACTAATAATCCAGTAAGAAGAGATATTGCGATGACTGGAGAGGTAACAATTACTGGACAAGTTCTTCCAATTGGAGGACTTAAAGAAAAATTATTGGCCGCTCATAGAGCTGGAATTAAAGAAGTAATAATACCAAAAGAAAATGAAAAAGACTTAGTAGACATGCCAAAAAAAATTATTGATGAAATCAAAATCACACCAGTGGAATTCGCTGACCAAGTTTTAAAAATAGCTTTAACAAAAGAGTTAAAAAGAACAGAGTGGGTTGAGGTTGATTTAAGTAAAAACGACGATAAATCTCAAGCTAGTATTCAATAATAAATAATTTACTTTGCAGTCTCGTTGATGTATTAGTACCGATGTTTTGGGGCGGTTAGCTCAGTTGGTAGAGCATCTCGTTTACACCGAGGGGGTCAAAGGTTCGAGTCCTTTACTGCCCACCAAAATGATTAAAGTGGGGGTGTAGCTCAGTTGGTTAGAGCGATCGCCTGTCACGCGATAGGTCGAGGGTTCGAGTCCCTTCACTCCCGCCACTTTCTAACATTAAGCCTTCAAAAGTTAAGATTTTGAGATGTGTATATTTGTTATTATGTGACTTAACTACACTTCACCGTATATCAAAAACTGATATATAACTGTTAATGTTTCCAGAATTTTTACAAGAATATCTACCGATTATACTTTTTTTAATTATCGCATTAGGTCTAAGTTGTGCATTTGTAGCTGTAAATTTTATTCTTTCACCAAAAAATCCTGATCCTGAAAAACTTTCAGCATATGAGTGTGGTTTTGAACCCTTTGAAGACTCTAGAATGGAATTTGATGTAAGGTTTTATTTAGTAGCAATTCTTTTTATAATTTTTGATTTAGAAATCGCATTTCTTTTTCCATGGGCTATCTCACTTGGGAATATTGGACTCCTTGGTTTTTCATCTATGATGATTTTTTTATTTATACTTACAATTGGTTTTATATATGAGTGGAAAAAGGGTGCTCTAGACTGGGAATAAAATAATTTTATGAATAATAAGTTAGATCAAGTACCTGAGGAATTCAAACAATTAGCTGAGGATTTTAGCAAAAATGGTTTTATCACAACCTCACTAGATAATCTGATCAATTGGTCAAGATCGGGCTCACTTCATTGGATGACATTTGGCTTAGCTTGTTGTGCAGTTGAGATGATGCAAACAGCAATGCCGCGATATGATTTAGAAAGATTTGGCGCTGCTCCTCGTGGTTCACCTAGACAATCAGATGTTATGATAGTTGCTGGCACTCTTACAAACAAAATGGCTCCTGCATTAAGAAAAGTTTACGATCAAATGCCTGAACCACGGTATGTCATATCTATGGGAAGTTGTGCTAATGGTGGTGGTTACTATCACTATTCTTATTCTGTTGTTAGGGGATGTGATCGAATTGTTCCTGTAGATATTTATGTTCCAGGCTGTCCTCCATCTGCTGAAGCTTTGCTTTATGGAATTTTACAATTACAAAAAAAGATTAGAAACAAAGGTTCATTCAATAGATAATTATCATGAATACTCTAATAGAATTGGAAAAAAAAATTAACTCTGAATTAACTACAAAAATAAATAATTCTAAAATTTTGCATGACCAACTTTATCTTGAGATTAACAAAGAGGACTTAATAGATGTAACTCTTTTTTTAAAGACTAATAAAGATACTAAATTTAGACAACTTATAGATATAACTGCCGTTGATTATCCAGAAGAAACACAGAGATTTAAAATTGTATATTTATTATTAAGTCATGAGTTTAATCAAAGAATAATTTTAAGTTACCACATAAGTGAAAATGAAATGATAAGCTCATTAACAAGCATTTTTCCTGCTGCAAATTGGATGGAAAGAGAAGTCTTTGATATGTATGGAATTAATTTTAAAGATCACCCAGACTTAAGAAGAATTCTAACTGATTATGGTTTTGAAGGTCATCCTTTGAGAAAAGATTTCCCTTTAACAGGTAATTATGAAGTTAGATACAGCGAAGAACAAAAAAAAGTTATTAATGAACCTGTAAAATTAGAGCAAAATTATAGAAATTTTGATTACGAGAGTCCTTGGGAAGGAACAAAATACATTAAAGAACAAACTGACAATAATGACAAAAAAAATTAAAAATCTTAATCTAAACTTTGGTCCACAACATCCAGCAGCACATGGTGTTCTTAGGTTGATATTAGAGTTAGATGGTGAAGTAGTCGAAAAAGCAGATCCACATATTGGCTTACTTCATAGAGGAACAGAAAAACTTATAGAAAATAAAACCTATATGCAGGCTGTACCTTATTTTGATAGATTGGATTATGTGGCTCCAATGAACCAAGAACATGCGTTTGCATTAGCTATTGAAAAAATTTTAGATATTAAAGTTCCTATTAGAGCTCAATATATAAGGGTTATATTTTGTGAAATTGGAAGAATATTAAGTCATATATTAAATGTTACTACACAAGCTCTTGATGTTGGTGCACTTACACCTTCTTTGTGGGGTTTTGAAGAACGTGAAACATTAATGACATTTTATGAGAGAGCTTCTGGCTCAAGATTGCATGCAAACTATTTTAGAGCTGGTGGAGTTCATCAAGATCTTCCATCTGGTTTAGAGGATGATATTTTAAAGTTTTGCGAAACATTTCCAAAAATAATTAATGATTTAGAAAGTCTGCTTACAGATAATAGGATTTTTAAACAAAGAAATGTGGATATTGGAATAGTTACGAAAGAAGATGCGCTAGATTATTCATTTACAGGAGTAATGATTAGAGGGTCAGGTATCCCATGGGATTTGAGAAAATCACAACCTTACGATTGTTATGAGCAATTAGAATTTAAAATTCCTGTTGGAAAAAATGGTGATTGTTATGATCGATATTTATGTAGAATTGAAGAAATGAAAGAAAGCGTCTCTATTATTAAGCAATGTCTTTCAAAAATGGAGAAAGGTCCAATCAAATCTTTAGACGGAAAGATTAGTCCTCCTCCCAAAAAGGAATTAAAACAATCAATGGAAGCACTGATCCATCATTTTAAATTATTTACTGAAGGATACAGGGTTCCTAAAGATGAAATTTATACTGCTGTAGAAGCTCCAAAAGGTGAATTTGGAGTTTATTTAATTTCAGATGGGACAAGTAAACCTTACAAATGTAAAATTAGAGCACCTGGATTTTCACATCTTCAATCAATGGATCATTTGATTAAAGGACATATGTTAGCTGATGTACCAGCTGTCTTGGGTTCTTTGGATATAGTTTTTGGTGAGGTTGATAGATGACACTTAGAAAAATATCAAAAGAGCAGCCTGAAAGATTTGAATTTACTCAAGAAAATTTAGATGAAGCCAATAGAATTATAAAAAAATATCCAAAAGGCAGACAACAAAGTGCAGTGATGTCTTTACTATATTTAGCACAAAAACAAAATGATAACTGGATACCGTTATCAGCAATGAAACATATAGGTAAGATTTTAGATATGCCTTATGTTAAAGTTTATGAAGTTGCTACCTTCTACACAATGTATAATTTAACACCTGTTGGTAAAAATTTTGTTCAAGTTTGCACTACTACTCCTTGCATGATTAGAGGAGCTTATAAATTAGTTGAAGCGTGTAAGGAAAAAATTTCTGAAAATGAAAATGAATTTGTTAAAGAAAAAAATTGCTCATGGATGGAAGTTGAGTGTTTAGGTGCATGCATTAATGCGCCTATGATGCAAATTAATGATGACTACTATGAAGATCTTGATAAAGAAAAAGCCTTAAAAATATTAGATCAAATAATTTCAGGAAAAAAACCTGAACCTGGATCTTATAGAGGTAGATTAAATTCAGAGCCTGAAAACAATAGAAAAACTCTTTTGGATGTAAAAAATGCTTAACGATAAAGATAGAATATTTAAAAATTTATATAACGATTTAGGAGCAGACTTTGTGTCAGCAAAAAAAAGGGGAGACTGGTCTAACACTAAAGAGCTTTGTGCTAAAGGAAAAGAGTGGATAATTAATGAAATCAAACTCTCAGAACTTAGAGGTAGAGGAGGCGCTGGTTTTCCAACTGGCCTTAAATGGTCTTTTGCGCCTAAAGAAGTTGGTTCAAGACCTCATTATCTTGTAATTAATGCCGATGAGTCTGAGCCAGGTACTTGTAAAGATAGAGACATTTTAAGATTTGAACCTCATAAATTAATAGAAGGCTGTTTAATAGCTTCATACGCAGTTAACGCTCATGTCTGCTATGTTTATATTCGTGGTGAATATTATAATGACGGTCAAAAACTTCAAAAGGCTATAGATGAGGCGTATAAAAATAATGTAATTGGTAAAAATGCTTCTGGCACTGGTTGGGATTTTGATATTTTTATTCATTATGGAGCAGGAGCATATATTTGTGGTGAAGAAACAGCTTTACTTGAAAGTTTAGAAGGTAAAAAAGGTCAACCAAGATTAAAACCACCATTTCCTGCTTTGATAGGATTGTATGGTTGTCCAACAATAATAAATAATGTTGAGACGATTGCCGTTGTTCCAACTATTTTAAGAAGAGGTGGAGAATGGTTCTCTAAATTAGGTAAACCAAAAAATACTGGTACAAAAATTTTTTGTATCTCAGGAAATGTAAATAATCCATGCAATGTAGAAGAAGAGATGGGTATACCGTTAAAAGATTTAATAGAAAATCACGCTGGGGGTGTGATTGGTGGATGGGATAATTTGCAAGCAGTAATTCCGGGTGGATCTTCAATGCCTTTGTTACCAAAAAAAACTTGTGATACGATTAATATGGATTTTGACTCATTAGTAGCTGAGAAAAGTGGATTAGGAACAGCGGGTATTGTTGTTATTAACAAAGATCAAGACATTATAAAATGTATGGCAAGAATTGCCAGATTTTATAAACACGAGAGTTGTGGTCAGTGTACTCCATGCAGAGAAGGTTCAGGGTGGATGTGGAGAATGTTAGAACGAATGGCCAAAGGTGAAGCATCTCAAGATGAAGTTGATATGTTAATGGACGTAACAAAACAAATTGAAGGCCATACAATTTGTGCTTTTGGAGAGGGTTCCTCATGGCCTGTACAAGGTTTACTAAGACATTTTTCAGATGAGATCAAAAAAAGAAACAAATTTGATCCCATTGTAAAAAAACAGAAAGATATTCCTTACTTAGTTGACCAACACTTATTGGATAAAAATGCTTAAATTAAAAGTAAATGAAATTGAAGTAGAAGTCGAAGAGGGTCTTACGGTTTTACAAGCCTGTGAAAAAGCTGGAGTTGAAATCCCTAGATTTTGTTATCATGAAAAGTTGTCAATAGCCGGTAATTGCAGAATGTGTTTAGTGGAGATGGAAAAATCTCCTAAGCCTATTGCATCATGTGCAATGCCAGCTGCTGATGGGATGGTCATAAAAACAAATACTCCCAAAATTGAAAAGTCTCGTAAAGGGGTAATGGAATTTTTATTAGCCAATCATCCTTTAGATTGTCCTGTTTGTGATCAAGGAGGGGAATGTGACCTTCAAGATCAATCTATGTTTTATGGAATTGATAAATCTAGATTTAAAGAAAATAAAAGATCTGTGCCAGATAAAAACATGGGGCCATTAATTAAAACTCAAATGACAAGATGTATTCATTGTACAAGATGCATTCGATTTGCAACAGAAATAGCGGGTGTACCAGAGCTTGGCGCTATTGGTAGAGGAGAAGATATGCAGATAACCACCTATCTGGAACAATCTATTCAATCAGAATTATCAGGCAATGTTATTGATCTTTGCCCAGTTGGCGCTTTAACTTCTAAACCTTATGTTTTTGAAGCTAGACCGTGGGAACTTAAAAAAACAGAGTCAATAGATGTGATGGATGCTGTGGGATCAAATATTAGAGTTGATACTTATGGCTGGGAAGTAAAAAGAATTTTACCTTTAATAAATGAAGACATTAATGAAGAATGGATTTCAGATAAAACAAGGTATGCATGCGATGGTCTTTCAAATCAAAGATTGGATACACCGTATATTAAATATAATGGGAAATTTGAAAAAGCTACTTGGGATG
This sequence comes from Pelagibacteraceae bacterium, assembly GCA_008638165.1. Taxonomy (GTDB): domain Bacteria; phylum Pseudomonadota; class Alphaproteobacteria; order Pelagibacterales; family Pelagibacteraceae; genus Pelagibacter. The sequence continues at coordinate 18,922 of VTPL01000003.1, read as the reverse complement.
AGGTTTTCAAGATAATAAAATCAAAAATAAAAAATACTTCAAAAGATAAAATTGCAGGGTTTGTTGGTGATTTAGCAAATATGGAGTCTAGCTATATCTTCAAAGAATTTTTCGACAGGACTTTAGACACGAACAATTATGACTGTAGAACATCAAATTATTACACCAATATAAATGAAAGAGAAAATTATTTATTTAATTCAAAAATTAACGGAATAGAGGAGTCTGATTTAATTTTCTTAATTGGAACAAATCCAAGATTTGAAGCAACTATTTTAAATGCAAGAATTAGAAAATCATATGTGAATAATTTGACAAAAATTTTATCTCTTTCTGATGTAGGAGATCTAACATACCCATATAAAACCTTAGATGGAAAAACAAAAACTCTAGTTGATATTTTTGAAGGCAAGAGTGAAATTACAAAAGATATTTTAAATGCAAAAAAACCTCTTATTATATTAGGAGAATCTTTTTTTAAATTACAATCTGCAGATTTCTTATTTAATTTAATTAAAAACTTTTTAACAAATAATAAAAAAATTAGCGAGTCATGGAACTCTCTAAATAAAATTAGCACTGATGCATCAACAGTTGGAAGTTTAGATTTAAAAATTATTAATGAAAAGGGAAATATTTTTGAAAATTTAAAAGCTAATAACTTTGAAATTATATACTTATTAGGACAGGATAATTTAAATTTTGATAAAAAAAATGAATTTATTATTTATCAAGGTAGCCACGGCGATAAGGGTGCGGAAATAGCAGATATTATTTTACCTGGTGCTGCTTACACAGAACAAAATGGGCATTTTACAAATTTAGAAGGTAAGATCCAAAAAGCCTTTAAAGCTTCTTATCCCCCAGGTGAAGCAAAAGAAGATTGGCAAATCATTAATGAATTAGCTGAATTTATGAATAATAGAAAACTATTTAATGACAAAGATGAATTAGAAAGCAGTATGTTTAATTATATAAACTTGCAACAAGAGAATAGAGTTTTATCTGATCAAGGAACAGCTTCTAAAAATTTTGCCGAAAGTGAAAATCTAACTGTTACTTATAAAGAGTATTATTTTTCAAATGTTATAGCAAGATCATCAAAAACAATGCTCGATTGTAATAATTCAAAATTAGAAACTAAAAAAACTGGAACTGACGGATAACAATGGAATATTTAAATACAATTTTTCAGGAAATATATAAGATTTTATTTTTACTCGTGCCTGTTCTTGTTTCTGTCGCAATGATTGTATGGTTGGACAGACGAGTTTGGGCATTTGTTCAAAAACGTCAAGGACCTAATGTTGTTGGTCCCTTTGGTTTGTTACAATCATTAGCGGATGCATTAAAATACATATTTAAAGAGATCATTATTCCGGCAAGTTCAAATAAAGTCATTTTTATTTTAGCTCCAATTGTTACAATGACTTTGGCATTAATTTCATGGGCTGTTATCCCTTTCAGTGAAACTCAAGTTCTTGCAAATATAAATGTTGGTATTTTGTATCTATTTGCAGTTTCCTCATTAGGTGTTTACGGAATAATAATGGGAGGCTGGGCATCAAATTCTAAATATCCATTTTTAGGCGCAATAAGGTCTGCAGCACAAATGGTTTCTTATGAGGTTTCTATCGGAATAATTATAATAAACGTTCTTTTGTGTGTTGGGTCTTTAAATCTTAACGATATAGTTTTAGCACAACAAAATATTTGGTTTGTTATTCCTCTTTTTCCAATGTTTGTAATATTTTTTATATCAGCATTAGCTGAGACTAATAGACCTCCTTTTGATTTACCTGAAGCTGAAGCTGAATTAGTTGCAGGTTATCAAACTGAATATTCAGGCATGATGTATGCAATGTTTTGGTTAGGTGAATATGCAAATATTCTGTTGATGTGTGCAATGGGTTCAATTTTATTTTTAGGTGGATGGTTATCACCAATAGATTTATATCCTTTTAATCTAATACCAGGTGCTTTTTGGTTAATTTTTAAAATAATATTTTTATTCATTTTATTCGCATTAGTTAAGGCAATTGTTCCACGGTATAGATACGATCAATTGATGAGACTTGGATGGAAAATCTTCTTACCTTTGTCATTAACTTGGGTTGTTTTAACAGCAAGTTTTTTATTTTATTTTAACTTACTACCAGTGAACTAAATGAAATTATCAAGATTTTTCAAAACTATATTCATGACAGATTTCTTAAGTGGTCTAATGATTGCTATTAAAGAGATTTTTAAAGCTAAGAAAACAATTAATTATCCATTTGAAAAAGGAAAAATTAGCCCAAGGTTTAGAGGTGAACATGCTTTAAGAAGATATCCAAATGGAGAAGAGAGATGTATTGCGTGCAAGTTATGTGAGGCTGTCTGTCCAGCCCAAGCAATTACTATAGAGTCTTCAGAGCGTGATGATGGTAGTAGAAAAACTACTCGTTACGATATTGATATGATGAAATGTATTTATTGTGGTCTATGTGAAGAGGCTTGTCCTGTAGATGCTATTGTTCAAGGACCAAATTTTGAATTTTCAACTGAAACCAGAGAAGAACTGTATTACACAAAAGAAAAATTGTTAGACAATGGAGATAGATGGGAAAACGTCTTAGCTGCAAATATAAAGGCTGATAACCCACATAGATAAATTATGGCACACGCAATTTTCTTTTATATTTTTTCTTCGATTGCAATTATTTCAGCTATAATGGTTACAGTTTCAAAAAACACTGTTCACTCAGTTTTTTTTTTAATATTAGATTTTATCAGCATTTCCTGTCTATTTATTATGATCGGAGCAGAATTTTTGGGAATGATTATGTTGATAGTTTATGTGGGAGCAGTTGCAGTTTTATTTTTGTTTGTAGTCATGATGCTAAATGTTGCACAACAAAAAAATCAATGGTTTTTATCAGAAGAAAGTTCTGGTCATATACCAGTTGGACTAATTATAAGTACTATTATATTTTTTGAATTGATAATCGTTATTGGTGGTTGGAAATATAAACCTGAATTGTTTGATAAGATAAAAACTTCCTCAGCAGAAACAGTAAGCAATACGCATTCTTTAGGCCAAATTTTATACACTGATTACATACATGTGTTTCAAATAAGTGGAATGATTTTATTGGTTGCAATGATTGGTGCTATAGTCCTTACATTTCGCCAAAGAGAAGGTGTTAAAAGACAGGATTATATTAAGCAAATTTCTAGAGAAAGATCTGAAGGGGTACAAGTTTTAGATGTTCAGTCTAATAAAGGAGTGAGTGTAGATGATTGATATTGGTCTTGGTCATTATTTAACTCTAGGTGCTATTATTTTTACTATTGGAGTGGTTGGAATATTTTTAAACAGAAAAAATATAATAGTAGTCTTAATGAGTATCGAATTAATTTTATTGGCTGTAAATATTAATCTTGTGTCATTTTCGATCTATTTAGATGATCTTGCTGGACAAGTTTTTACATTATTTATTTTAACCGTAGCTGCAGCTGAAGCGGCAATTGGATTGGCAATTATTGTTGTTTACTTTAGAAATGCTGGAACTATCCGTGTTGAGGAAATAGATAAGTTAAAAGGTTGAAATGGAATTATCAATTATAACTTTACCTTTAATTGCTTCAATCATTTCGGGTTTTTTTGGCAAGTATATTGGTGATAGAAATTCTGAAATTGTTACTAGTTTACTAGTTTCTATATCAGCTATTTTATCAATTATAGTATTTTATAATGTTGTTTTTAATCAATATGAAGACAACATAATAATAGCAACTTGGATTAATTCGGGGACACTTGATGTGAATTGGTCAATGAAAATTGACTCATTATCATCTGTAATGTTAGTTGTTGTGACTTCTGTCTCTGCGTTAGTGCATATTTATTCTATTGGGTATATGTCTCACGATCCTCATAAGCCAAGATTTATGGCTTATTTATCTTTATTTACATTTGCAATGTTAATGCTTGTAACGTCAGATAATTTCATTCAATTATTTTTTGGATGGGAGGGTGTAGGATTGTGTTCTTATTTTTTAATTGGTTTTTGGTTTAAAAAAGAAACTGCAAACTCTGCTGCTATAAAGGCATTTGTTGTAAATAGAGTGGGTGATTTTGGTTTTGCTTTAGGAATATTTTTAATTTTTTACTTATTTGGAACTGTAAATTATAATGAAGTTTTTCAACAAATACCTTCTGTTGTAGACAAAAGATTAAATTTTTTAGGTTTTGAAGTTAAGTCAATCGATTTAATTTGTTTATTGTTATTTATTGGGGCGATGGGTAAATCAGCTCAGATATTACTTCATACCTGGTTACCAGATGCTATGGAAGGCCCAACACCAGTCTCAGCACTAATTCATGCCGCAACAATGGTAACTGCTGGTGTTTTCTTAGTAGTAAGATGTTCACCAATTTATGAATACTCTGAACTTGCATTAAATCTTATTACTGTTGTTGGTATGACAACAGCAATATTTGCCGCTTCAGTTGCTCTAGTTCAGACAGATATAAAAAAAATTATTGCTTATTCAACATGTAGTCAGCTTGGTTATATGTTTTTTGCAGCTGGGGTAGGGGCATATAATATTGCAATGTTTCATTTATTTACTCATGCTTTTTTTAAAGCATTACTTTTTTTAGGATCTGGCTCAGTAATTCATGCTTTTAAAGATGAGCAAAACATAAACTCAATGGGAGGTGTTTGGAAAAAATTACCTTACACTTATGTTTTAATGATTATAGGAACATTGGCTCTTACAGGCTTTCCATTATTGTCAGGATTTTACTCAAAAGATGCAATTATAGAATTTGCTTATTTAAGAGACAATACAACTGGTTACTATGCAGCAGGAATAGGAATATTTACAGCATTTCTAACTTCAATATACTCATGGAGATTAATCTTTAAAACTTTCCATGGTAGTTACAATAATAAATCAATTAAGATTGAAGAAACGCACGAGTCTCCTTTGGTAATGTTATTGCCTCTTATTATTCTTTCAATTGGTGCTATTTTTGCAGGATTTATTTTTAAGGAATTATTTTTTGATACAAATTTTTGGGGAAACTCTATTTTTTTCTTAGAACCTTTAAGTGAAGAACATCCACCAATGTGGTTTTTATTGTTAACACCAATTTTAGTATGTTCGTCAATACCAATTTCTTATTATCTTTTTGTCAAAAATAAAGATTTACCTAATTCAATTGTTGAAATTAATAAACCACTTTATAATTTTTTAGTTAACAAATGGTACTTTGACGAATTGTATGAAATTTTATTTATCAAACCCTCCAAAAAAATTGGATTATTTCTATGGAAGTTTTTTGATGTAAAAATTATTGATGGATTTGGACCAGATGGAGTTTCGTCATTAATAAAGAAATTTTCAATAAAAGCTAATAAATTTCAAAGTGGATACATTTATCAATATGCTTTTATAATGTTACTTGGCTTATCTGCGTTATTAACTTTTTTAATTATTAAATAATGAATTTTCCAATAATTTCAGCTTTAATTCTTTTACCAACTATAGGATCTTTATTCTTAATTTTTTCAAAATCTAATGATCAAAGTAATTCTACGATTAAATATGTAGCTTTATTTACTTCTATAGTTAATTTTTTGTTATCAATTTATCTATGGTTTTTGTTTGATGAAACTACCTCAGCATTTCAATTTGTGGAGGATAGAGAGTGGTTGATTGGTATTGTAAATTACAAGGTTGGTGTAGATGGAATATCAATACTATTTGTTATACTAACTACTTTTATAACCCCACTATGTATAATTTCAGTCAATAATAGTGTTAAAAAAAGATTAAGAGATTTTCTAATTGCCATTTTAATTATGGAGTCTTTTATGATTGGAGTTTTTTGTTCATTAGATCTTGTAATTTTTTATTTATTTTTTGAAGCTGGTTTGATCCCAATGTTTTTAATAATTGGAATTTGGGGTGGACCGAAAAGAGTTTATTCTGCGTTTAAGTTTTTCTTATATACTTTGCTTGGGTCAGTATTAATGCTAGTTGCGATAATTTCGATTTATTGGATTACTGGCACAACAGATGTTGTAAAACTGTATGAGCTGGGAATAGACTCTAAATACCAAAATCTCTTATGGTTAGCTTTTTTTAGTTCTTTCGCGGTAAAAACTCCAATGTGGCCAGTTCATACTTGGCTACCAGATGCACATGTTGAAGCACCAACAGCTGGATCTGTTTTGCTTGCTGCAATTTTATTGAAGATGGCAGGCTATGGATTTATTAGATTTTCACTTGGACTATTTCCAATTGCTTCAGATTTATTCACGCCATTAATTTATGCTTTAAGTCTTATAGCAATAATTTTCACATCACTTATTGCATTAATGCAAGAAGACATGAAAAAATTGATTGCTTACTCCTCTGTTGCACATATGGGTTTTGTTACACTCGGAATTTTTACAATTCAACAACAGGGAATTGAAGGTAGTATCATTCAAATGATTAGTCACGGTCTTGTATCTGCTGCATTATTTTTATGTGTTGGTGTAGTCTATGACCGAATGCATTCAAGATTAATTAACACTTATGGTGGAATTGTTTCAATTATTCCAAAATATTCAGTGCTATTCATGTTGTTCACATTGGCAGCTCTTGGACTACCAGGAACAAGTGGTTTTATTGGAGAATTTTTAATTTTAATGGGTGCGTTTAAAGATAACTTTTTGGTCGCTGTTATTGCAAGTTTAGGAGTGATATTGGGTGCTGCTTATATGCTTTGGTTATATAAAAGAGTTGTTTTTGGCAAACTAGTTAATAATGATCTTAATAAATTAACAGATCTTGATAAATCTGAATATTTTATTTTAATTAGCTTAGCATTACCGACATTATTTTTTGGTTTTTATCCCGAGCCTTTATTTAATACTATTGAAGTATCGGTTAATGATCTAATAGAAATGTATAATTCAAATTTAATCAATAAATAAAATGATAAATTTAAGTTTTATAATTCCAGAAATATTTATCTCATTATCGGTAATGTTTTTGCTAATACTTGGTGTATTTAAAAAAAATAGTTTTGAGTTAATTCACAATTTATCAATAATAGTTTTGCTTATTACTGGTATAATTGTTTTTAATGAAACATTAGATATTGAAAAAATATTATTATTTAATGGTAGTGTTGTAATTGATTATCTTTCATCATTTATGAAAATAATTACATTGTTAGCAGCATTTATTGTTTTAGCGATATCCAAAAATTATTTAGATAATTTTAAAATTTCAAAAATTGAATATCCAATATTGATACTAAGTTCTGTTTTAGGAATGATGGTTATGATCAGTTCAAATGATTTAATCGTTTTTTATATGGGACTAGAATTACAATCTTTAGCTTTATATGTGTTAGCTACATTTAATAGAAACAATTTAAAATCATCTGAGGCTGGATTAAAATATTTTGTTTTAAGTGCGCTTTCTTCGGGACTATTATTGTATGGATGTTCTTTAATTTATGGTTTTTCTGGATCAACAAATTTTGAAATTATTGCTTCACAACTTGACTCAAATGAATATGCATTAACTTTTGGAATAGTATTTATTTTAGTTGGTTTGGCTTTTAAAATTTCAGCAGTACCATTCCATATGTGGGCGCCTGATGTATACGAAGGTTCACCGACTACTGTCACACTATTCTTCACTATGGTTCCAAAAATAGCTGCTTTAACTGTGTTTATAAGATTTTTATATGTTCCTTTTTTAGAGTTAATAGATCAATGGCAGATGATTTTGGTATTTTTATCTATTGCCTCAATGCTATTTGGTGCAATCGCAGCTATTGGACAGAAAAATATAAAAAGGCTTATTGCATATAGTTCTATTGGACACATTGGATATGCACTAGCAGGTGTAGCCTCAGCTTCTAATGATGGTATTCAAAGTTCAGTAATATACTTGACAATTTATATAGTGATGAATTTAGGGTTTTTTTCCTGTTTATTAATGCTTAGAAGAAATGATAATTATTATGAAAGCATAGATGATCTTTCAGGGTTATCAAAAAACCATCCAATATTATCTTTTTCTCTTCTAGTTATTCTTTTTTCATTAGCTGGAATACCACCTCTTGCAGGTTTTTTTGCTAAGTTTTATATTTTTAAAGCTGTAATAGAGCAATCAATGTACTTTTTAGCTATTGTTGGATTATTATCTACAGTGATAGCTGCTTTTTATTATTTAAGAATAATTAAGATTATTTATTTTGATCCTGAAAAAGAAAAATATGATCAAGACCACAGTCCTTGGTTAAAATTTTCTCTTATTTTGTCAACTTTATTAATTCTTTTTTACTTTATTTCTCCAAGTCAACTTGTTGAAGCAGTATCAAGAATTAATTTCATTTGATGAAATTCAAAAAATTTATTTTTAAAAAGGTCATTAGCACCAATCTTACCGCAATCAATTTATTGAAAAAATCTCAATTAAATTATGGAATGATAACAGCAGATTTACAAACAAAAGGTAAAGGACAATATGGACGTAAATGGATATCTATTAAGGGAAATTTATTTGTTAGTTTTTTTTACAATCTTGATGAAATAAAATTATCATTAAAAAAGATAACAAAATTAAATTGTAATCTAGTTAAAAAAACTATTTCAAATTTTTATAAAAAAAAAATTTTTTTTAAAGAACCTAATGATTTAACGATAGATGGCAAAAAAATTTGCGGCATATTACAAGAGGTTGTTTATAGAAAAGATAAAAAATTCTTAGTTATTGGAATAGGGATTAATGTTGTTAAAAATCCTTTAATTTTTGATTATCCTACAACAAATCTTTGTGAGATTACTGGTAAGAATTATAATAAAAATAATGTAGAAAAGTTATTAATATTTAATTTTGAAAATAAGTTTAGAAAGTTTTTTAAGAAATAGATAATTTATGTATTTAATTGGCGATATAGGAAATTCGGAAATTAAAGTTTGTTTAATTAATAACCAAAAAAAAATTATAAAAAAAATAAATTTTTCAAATAACAAAATCTCATCTTCAAAAATTTCTAAAAATTTTATAATATTTAATAGATATTTCCCTAAAATAGAAAAAATATTATTTTGCAGTGTTGTTCCAACCACTTTCAAATTAATTAAAAGATATTTAAATCACAAAACCAAAATTAAATGTAATGAAATTAAAGAGTTAAAATTATCATCTTTAATTGATATTAAAGTCAATTATAAGCAAGTCGGTTCTGATAGGTTAACTAATGCAATTAGTTTAATTAATAAAAAGAAAAACTTTATTATTATAGATTTGGGAACAGCCACTACATTTGATGTTTTAATTAATAAATCATACAAAGGTGGTATAATTGCACCTGGTATTAAGCTTTCGTTAAACACTTTATCAGATAGAGCCAGTCTAATTCCAAAAATTAACTTAAAGAATATTAAAAAAGTTATTGGCGTTGATACAGTCTCAGCTGTCAGATCAGGTTTTTTTTGGGGATATGCAGGTTTAATTGACAATATTGTTAATTTAATTAAGAAGGAAGTTGGAAAACCTTTTGATGTAATAATTACAGGAGGTTTTGCTGAATTAATTAAAAGTCCTATTAAGACAAAAGTAAAAATAGACAAAAATATAACCATCAAAGGTTTAATTAAAACATTGGAAATTTTGACATAATGAAAGACGAATTACTTTTTTGCCCATTAGGTGGGTCTGGTGAAATTGGGATGAATATGAATTTATTTGGTTATGGTCAACCAGGAGATCATAAATGGATTATGGTTGATATTGGCGTAACTTTTGCTGATGATAGTATACCTGGTGTAGATTTAATATATCCTGACCCTGGTTTTATAGTTGAGAGAAAAGATAACCTACTAGGTATAATTTTAACACATGCTCATGAAGATCATATAGGAGCCATTGCTCATTTATGGCCAAAACTAAAATGTAAAATTTTTGCTACTCCTTTCACAGCAGTTTTAATTAGAGAAAAATTTAAGGAAAAACATATAGATATTACAAATGATCTTAAAATTGTTCAATTGAATGGAAAAGTGAAACTTGATCCTTTTGATGTTGAATATATTACTTTAACTCATTCTATCTTGGAGCCCAACGGCCTTAGAATTCAAACCCCTGCAGGAGTTATTTTGCATACAGGAGATTGGAAGGTTGACGCTAATCCATTAATTGGTGAAGACATTAACTCTAAAAGACTCAAAGAAATAGGCGACGAAGGTGTTCTCGCTATGATTTGTGATTCAACTAATGTTTTTAGTGCAGGAAGATCTGGCTCAGAGTCTGATGTAAGAAAAAATCTTTTAAATGTAATGAGCAGACTTAACAAAAGAATAATTGTAACATCTTTTGCATCAAATGTAGCTAGAATGGCGACAGTTTTTTATTGTGCAGAAAAAACAGGAAGACAAATTTCACTTGTTGGAAGATCAATGCATAGAATTTATAAAGCTGCTAGACAGTGTGGTTATTTAAAAGATACTATCGAGCCAATTGACCCAAGAGAAGCCAAGAAATTTTCAAGAGAAAAAATTGTATACCTATGTACTGGAAGTCAAGGTGAGCCTATGGGTGCAATGATGAGAATATCTAGTTATACACATCCAGATGTTTTCATAGAAAAAGGTGATGCTGTAATTTTTTCCTCAAAAATTATTCCAGGAAATGAAAAAAAATTATACAAATTACATAATCAATTAGTAAGAGATGGCATAGAAGTGATTTCAGAGGAAACTGAATTTATCCATGTATCAGGCCACCCAAATAGAGAAGATTTAAAAGATATGTATCAATGGGTAAGACCTAAATGTGTAATACCTGTACATGGTGAACATAGACACATGATCGAACACATCAATTTTGCAAAAGAGATGCAAGTTCCTAATCCAGTACAAGTAGAAAATGGTGATATTGTTAGATTGTATCCAGGTGAAAAACCAGAAGTTTACGATAAAGCACCAAGTGGCAGATTATATCTAGATGGCAATGTAAGTGTTGATGAAGATGCTCAATCAATCAAGGATAGAAAAAATTTAAGTGCAAACGGTTATTTGGAAGTTACAATTCTTGTAACTCCAAAAGGAAATATTCACAATAATCCTATTTTAAGTTTTAGGGGCCTACCAGTTGATGATAAAGATGAATTTATTTATGGTATCGAAGATGAAATCGAAAAAACTGTTAGAACATTTAAAATAGGAAGCAAACAACAAGAATATAATTTAATAGATGCCTTAAAGGTTTGCTGTCGTAAGTTTTCTAAAGATAAAACTGGAAAAAAACCTTTTACTAACATTAATTTAATTAGAATTTAAAATGAGTTATACTGGATTAGCAATAATCTATATAATTATTTGGTGGGTTGTTTTTTTTGCTATTCTTCCAATTGATGTAAATCGACAAAAACCTGTTAAAATTGAAGGCGAGGACCCAGGCTCTCCAGAAAATCCCAAAATGTTAAAAAAATTTATTTATTGCACAGGAATAACTACTATTATTTTTATTATTATTTATTTATTAATGAAATTTGAATACTTAAATTTAAGAAATATAATTATCTAAATGTTTTTATCAAAATCATTCATTCCAATATTAAAAAATAATCCTTCAGAGGCAAAAATAAAATCGCACCAACTTATGCTCAGAGTTGGAATGATTAAACAATCTTCTGCAGGTATATATTCATGGCTACCACTTGGATATAAAGTTATGAAAAAAATTGAACAGATTGTGAGGGAAGAGCAGAATCGTATTGGAGTTCAAGAAATGTTAATGCCAACTATTCAATCTAGTGAAATTTGGAAAGAGAGTGGCCGTTATGAAGATTACGGAGAAGAAATGCTTCGTATTAAAGATCGTCAAAATAGAGAGATGCTTTATGGGCCTACAAATGAAGAGTTAATAACGGATATTTTTAGAGCTTCGGTTAAATCTTATAAGTCTTTACCCCAATTACTTTATCATATTCAATGGAAATTTAGAGATGAAGTTAGACCAAGATTTGGGATTATGAGATGTCGAGAATTTTACATGAAAGATGCTTATTCATTCGATATCTCTGATGAAGATGCCTTGTTTTCTTATAATAAATTTTTTCTTTCATATTTAAGAACATTTAAGAGATTAGATTTAACAGCAATTCCAATGGCTGCGGATACAGGTCCAATTGGTGGAAATCTTTCTCACGAATTTATTATCTTAGCAGATACTGGCGAAAGTAAAATTTTTACCGACAAAAGAATTTTTGAATTAACTAGTGATGGAACCAATGTTGAAAAAGAGTCATTGGATAATTTAAGAAAAAAATATGAAAAATTTTATGCAGTTACAGATGAAAAGTTTAATGAAAAAGAATTTGAAGAAAAAGTTTCACATGAAAATAGATTAATAACCAAAGGTATTGAGGTGGGACACATATTTTATTTTGGAGATAAATATTCAAAACCAATGGGTGCATCGGTTGACTTACCTGGTGGAAAAAAAGATTTTGTAAAAATGGGCTCTTATGGAATTGGTGTATCAAGGTTAGTTGGTGCAATTATAGAAGCAAAATATGATGAAAAAAATGAAATCATGAAATGGCCAATTTCTGTTGCTCCTTATGAAGTCTCTATAATTCCTATGATTAATAAAAATGATCAAAGTGCTCTAGAAAAAGCAAAAAAAATTCAGAATGAACTTATGAGCAATAATATTGACTCAATTATTGATGATACAGATGAAAATTTTTCATCAAAAATAAAAAAAATGAATTTAATAGGCTCACCTTTTCAAATAATCATTGGAAAACAAACTGATGATAATTTAGTAGAATTTAAAGAAATAGATCAAGAGTCTAAAAAAATTAAACTAGAGCAAGCTATTAAAATTATCAAAGAACAAAAAGAAAAAAATTGATTTCTACTCTTGAAAAAGAAGTTACTTTTAGATTTTTAAAAGCCAGAAAAAAAGATGGTTTTTTAAATGTTATCTCAATTTTCTCATTTATTGGAATTAGTTTAGGTGTTGCAGTTCTTATTATTGTAATGTCTGTGATGAATGGTTTTAGAACTGAATTAATAAATAAGATTGTGGGATTTAATCCTCACGTTACTGTTAAACCGTACAATAATCCAATTGAATATAAAAATTATGATAAAGTTTTAAAAACAATATCTGAGAATTTAGTTTTAAGTAATTCAAGTGAAGCAATTATAATTAGAGATCAAAATTCAAAAGGAGTTCTTTTAAGAGGTTATCTTGAAGAAGATTTTTCTAAATTAGAATTAATCAATAATAAAAATTTTTTAGGACAAAATAAAAAAATTGAAAAAAACTCAATTTCAATTGGAAGAGAATTAAGTTTTAATCTTGATTTAAATATAGGTGATAATATCACTTTAATGTCATCATCTGGTGTTGAAACCATAATTGGAAATTTGCCCAAACAAAAAACATTTATCATTACGTCAATATTTGAGAGTGGTTTAGCCGAATTTGACAATAACGTTATTTTCTTAAATCTTAATACTCTTGAAGAATTTTCCAATCTTTCTACAGACGAACGTAACTTAGAAATTTATCTAAAAGATCCAAAAAATATAGAACAACAAAAAAATCTTATTCAAAAAAATTACCCTAATGATTTAGTTTTTACTTGGGCAGATATGAATAGATCTTTATTTTCTGCTTTAAAAGTTGAGAGAAATGTAATGTTTATCATACTATCACTAATTATAATTGTTGCTGCATTCAATATTATTTCTGGACTTACAATTTTAGTTAAAAATAAAACAAGAGATATTGCTATATTAAAATCAATAGGAGTTTTAAATAAATCTATTATTAAAATTTTCTTTTTAGTTGGGGTAATTATTGGATCAACAGCTACCTTTTTTGGAATTGTTATAGGGATAACTTTTTCATATTACGTTGAAAATTTAAGAGTATTTTTGAGTGAAACTTTTGATTTAACCTTATTTCCAGAAGAAATTTACTTTTTAAGTACAATGCCATCAGAAATTAATTTTAACTCAATTTTTTTAATTTCAATATGCTCAATTTTTATAACAATTTTAGTTTCAATTTTTCCCGCAGTTAAAGCAGCAAAACTTGATCCAGTTAAATCTTTAAAGTATGAATAACGCTATTGAATTAAAAAATTTATCCAAAACATTTTTTGATAAAAAAAATATTAATGTTTTAAAAAAAGTAAACTTCAAATTTCAATTAGGTAAAATTTATTCTATAATGGGTCCATCTGGATCTGGAAAATCAACATTACTCAATTTAATTTCATTAATTGACAAACCAACAAGTGGATCAATTAAATTCCTAAACAAAACGATAGATTTTAATAACAATGAAAATAATGATATTTTTAGAGCAAATAATATTGGGATAATTTATCAACAGGATAATTTATTAACTGACTTTACTGCTTTAGAAAATGTTTACCTTGCTTGTTTAGCCTCAGGACTAGATAAAAATCTTTCAAATCATAAGGCAAGAAATATTTTAAAGCAGGTGGGTCTTGCTAATAGAATTGATCATTATCCAAATGAGTTGTCAGGTGGTGAAAAACAGAGAGTTTCAATTTCAAGAGCTTTAGTAAATGAACCAAATATTATACTAGCTGATGAACCAACTGGTAGTTTAGATAAAAAAAATGCAGATGAAATTTTTGACTTATTAAAAAAACAAATTACTCCTAATAGATTAATATTATTTGCAACTCATAATAGATTTCTTGCAAATAAGTCAGATTGCTTGTTGGAAATGGTTGATGGTAGGTTAAAGTCAATTAATGCCAGAATCTAATCATAAAAAATTTAATCATCTAAAAATTCATACTCAGTATTCAATTTGTGAAGGAGCTATTAAAATTGATGAATTAAAAGATAATGCCAAAGAACTCAAAATAAGTGCATTGGGGATGTGTGATACATCCAATCTTTGTGGAGCAGTCGAATTTTCTGACAAATTATCAAAAGTTGGAACTCAACCAATTATTGGAACACAAATAAATTTTAAATTTAATGATACAGTAGGTTTACTTCCATTATTTGCTCTAGATTTTGAGGGATATAAAAAGATTATAGAGTTATCATCTCGTTCTTACTTGGAAAATGATGATCTTTCAGATCCACATTTAGATATTAACGATTTATTAAAATTAGATACTAATGGAATTTCAGTCTTTTCAGGAACTATATTTGGGTTATTTGGCAAATTATTTGATAAAGCTAAATTTGATGAAATAATTAACCTTTATAAGAAATTAAATGCAGTACTTGGTGATAGGTTTTATTTAGAAATTCAAAGACATGAAGATCCTAATGAAATTGAATTTGAGAAATTTAATCTTGATCAATCAAAAAAATTAGAAATTCCAATTATTGCAACAAATGAGGTGTTTTATTTAACAAAAGATATGCACGAAGCTCATGATGCGCTTATTTGCATTGGTAACAAAACTTATGTTAATGAAAAGAATAGAATTAAATATAGCCCAAATCATTATTTAAAAAATGATAGTGAAATGTCAGATTTATTTTCTGATCTACCTGAAGCACTAGAGAACAATTATAATTTTCCTTATAGATCAAGTTTTAGGCCACTTTTTTCAAAACCAATTTTACCAAATATCAGTTCATCAGATGAAGGTAATGCAAGCGATATAATTAAAAAAAATTCTTTAGATGGTCTCAAAGAAAAATTTAATAAATTTTTTGACCTTAAAGAAAAAGATTTAGAAAATAATGATAAATTTTTAATTTATAAAGATAGATTGGATCATGAATTAGAGATCATTATTAAGATGGATTATTCCAGTTATTTTCTAATTGTCTCTGATTATATTAAATGGGCAAAAAATAATGATATTCCAGTTGGACCTGGAAGAGGATCTGGTGCAGGATCACTTGTTGCTTGGTGTTTGTCAATCACCGATGTTGATCCAATTAAATACAATCTTATTTTTGAAAGATTTCTTAATCCTGATAGAATTTCAATGCCTGACTTTGATATCGATTTTTGTGAGGAAAAAAGAGATTTAGTTTTTGAGTACTTAACTAAAAAATATAAAGACAGTGTAGCTCACATAATTACATTTGGTAAATTGAAAGCTAGAATGGTTATTAGAGATGTTGGAAGAGTATTAGGGCTTGCCTATGGTTTTGTTGATAGTATTTCTAAAATGATACCATTTGATCCATCAAGACCCCAAACATTATCAGAATGTATCGCAGGTGAACCAAGACTTCAAAAATTAATTAATGAGGATCAAAGAGTAAAAAAATTAACCGATCTTTCTCTAAAATTAGAGGGCCTAAATAGAAATGTAGCTACACACGCTGCAGGTGTTGTTATTGCAGATAAAAAATTAACTGAAATTGTCCCTCTATACAAAGACTCAACAGCAGATTTATTATTACCATCAACACAATTCGATATGTATTCAGCTGAAAATGCTGGTTTAGTTAAATTTGATTTTTTAGGATTAAAAACATTAACAGTTATTAATAACACTCAAAAATTAATTCAAAAAAAACACAAAGATTTTAATATTGAAGATATTAGCTTTGAGGATCAAAAAGTTTTTGAATTAATGTCCTCTGGAAAAACAGTTGGTTTATTTCAAATTGAAAGTGCTGGTATGAGAGATGCTTTAATTCATATGAAGCCTAATCACATTGAAGATATTATTGCTTTAGTTGCTTTATATCGACCAGGACCAATGAGCAATATTCCAATATATAATGATTGTAAGCATGGCAGAAAAACACCTGATTATTTGCATCCATTATTAGAAGATATTTTAAAGCCAACTTATGGAGTAATAATCTATCAAGAGCAAGTCATGCAAATTGCTCAAAAATTATCTGGTTTTACTGCTGGTCAAGCAGATATTCTAAGAAGAGCTATGGGAAAAAAGAAAAGGGCAGAGTTAGAGAAACAAAAACAGAATTTTATTGCAGGTGCAGTTAATAACGGAATAAGTAAAGACGTTGCAGCAGGAATTTTTTTAAAAATAGAACCGTTCGCAGAATATGGTTTTAATAAAAGTCATGCAGCAGCTTATGCAATAATTTCATATCAAACTGCATATTTGAAAACCTATTACCCTAAAGAGTTTATAGCTGCATCAATGACAATGGATATTTCTAATCAAAATAAACTAAGTGAATTTTATGAAGAGCTAAAAAGATTAAATGTCGAAGTAATTAGGCCCGATATTAACGAATGTTTTGCTGATTTTAGAACTGAAAATGATAAATTCTATTATGCGCTAGGAGGCATAAAAGCAGTTGGTTCTGAAGCAATATCCAACATCGTAAAAGAAAGAATAAAAAATGGAAATTTTAAATCTATTAATGATTTCATCAAAAGAGTAGACCCTAAAGATATTAATAAACTTCAGCTTGAAGGTTTAGTTAAGGCCGGTGCTTTTGATAATTTAAATAATAATAGACAATCAATATTTAATTCTATTCCAAACATAATTACAAAATCTAAAAATGATTTTGATAATAAAGTAGCTAATCAAATTGATTTATTTGGTGATAATAATGAAGCTGAAAACGATATAATTGAAAATACTAAAGATTGGGAATTTGAAGAAAGATTGTCTAAAGAATTTGAGGCAGTAGGTTTTTTTATTTCCGATCATCCACTAAATCAATTTAAAGAGATTTTCGATGACTATAAGATTATAAATTATCAAAATTTCTTTGATGACGATGATATTAAAGAAAATAATATAGCAGCAACTCTATTAAAAGTTACTGAACGAAAAACTGCTAAAGGAAATTCCTACGCTGTATTAAAACTAACAGATTTAACTAGTGTTTTTGAACTCTTTATTTTTTCCGATGTTTTGGAATTAAACAGGGATAGTTTAAAAGAAGGATCTTCATTAATTTTAACTTTAACAAAAACCATTTCATCTGATGAAGATAAAACAAAAAGAATTAACGTTAGAAAAATTGCCTCATTAAAAGATCTATTTAATAGTTCAATTAGTGAAATTACTTTAAATTTATCATCTAAATCACAGCTTAAAGAAATACAAAATTTTTTAGATGAAAAGGGTGATACAGTTGTAAATATTTCTATTTTTGAAAATTCAACCACTAGTGTTTTTAAGCTTAAAACATCAAGAAATTTTGATAGAAAAACAATTAATATCTTAAGAAATAAGGATATAAGCCTTAATATTCACTAATTTTCTCTTGTTTTAAGTCAAAATTATTTGTAAATAACCCACTAAATTAACTAATACGCACATAGTATTTGGTTTTATACCTCCGGTCCTTAAATGGAAATTACTATGGTGGCTTAACCGGGAATAAATATGAAAATACCTAACGTTACAATTCAACAATTACTAGAAGCAGGTGTTCACTTAGGACACAAAACTTTGAGATGGAATCCGAAAATGAAAAAATACATTTTTGGTAAAAGAGATTCAATTCATATAATTGATTTAACTCAAACATTAGAATTAACTAAAGTTGCTCTTCAAAAAGTATATGAAACTATTTCAAATAATGGAAAAATTCTTTTTGTATCAACTAAAAAACAAGCCTCAGAAGCTATAGCTGAAGTTGCAAAAGAAACTGACCAATATTTTGTAAATTATAGATGGTTAGGTGGAATGTTAACAAACTGGGGAACAATTTCGAATTCTATCAAAAAATTGAAAAAATTAGAAATAGATCTTGTTGCAGAAAATAGAGGTTTTACAAAAAAAGAACTTTTAAAAATGAGTGTTAAAAAAGATAAATTACAAAGATCTTTAGGTGGTATTGCTGAAATGAAAAAAGTTCCTGACTTAGTATTTATAATTGATACTAATTACGAGTCTCTTGCAATCCAAGAGTCTGTAAAATTAGGAATACCTATAATTGCAATTTTG
>VTPL01000022.1 GCA_008638165.1 Pelagibacteraceae bacterium | reverse complement strand
TGGGAAATGGAGTTAAAATATCAAGAAGCCATCAAAACTATAATTGGCAAAGATTATCCAAGCCCAATTGTTATACATGAAAAAGCAAGAGTATCTGCATTAGAGGCTTTTCAATCTTTAAAGAATAAATAATTTATTCACCAATAAAATGATGAATTATTGTTCTTCTCTGAGCCTCAATTCTATGTTCAAATAGAAAAATTCCCTGCCAAGTGCCTAATAATAATTCTGTATTTTTTAAACTTAATGCAATTTGGTTATTAGTAAGAGATGATTTTATATGAGCAGGCATATCATCTTTACCTTCTACTGTATGACTATACAGTTCATTATTCATTGGAGCTAATTTGTCAAAATATGAAATCAAATCTGTTTGGACATCAGGGTCAGCGTTTTCCTGTACAATTAAAGATGCACTAGTATGCTGAATGCTTAAATTTATCATTCCATTTTTGAAATTGTTTTTCTTTATCCAGTTTAAAGTACTATCAGTAAACTCATAAAGTTTTTGTCCGTTAGTTTGTAATACTAAATTATAAAATTCTTGTTTCATTTAATCTAAATTTTAATAGATGTAAGTTCATGCAGTCTACTTATCGTTCTTTTAAATATTTTTGACAGACTTTTTGAAGAGTTTAAATTATTGATTGATTTTTCAGATGAGATCAAAATTGGAATTTTTTTTTCATAAATTATATCTATTAATGTAATAAATCTTTGTTGTTGATTAGAATTATTTTCATTAAAGTCCGGTAACTCTTCGATAAAGATAAGATTACAACAATTCGATATTTGAAGATAATCTTCTGCACCTAGATTTTTATCACACAATTCATCAAATTTAAATTTAGCAATGCCTTCATAAAAATTATTTATTATTAATTCTCTTCCTTTTATATCTAATTTTTTTGGGTTATTTGTTTTATGTTTGGTTAATTCTCTAAAAAATTTATTTAGTTTAAAATTGGTCGTTTCATTTAATGGTGATAAAAATCTGTTTAGAGTATCTTTCTTATTAATTCTATAATCTTCATTGATTGATAATTCTTTTTCAATAGAATTTTCTTTTAAAATTTTTAGAAATGGCAAAAATTGTTCCCTTTGTAAACCATCTTCATAAAGATCATTAATCTTTATATTTGATGAAAATAAAACACATATTTTTTTTTCAAATATTTTTTCAAACAGTCTTCCCAATATCATTGCATCTACAATATTCGTGACCTGAAATTCATCAAAAAAAAGAATTTTTGCTTTGTTCCTTAAATTATTAACAAAAATTTCTATTGCTTTATCTTTTTTGTCATTATTAAACATAAAATCATGAAAGTTAATCATGAACTCGTTAAAATGAACTTTGGTTTTTTTAATTTCGAATTGTTTAAAGAAGAAATCTAAAATCATTGTTTTTCCAACACCAACATCGCCATGTAAGTAAAAGCCTAACTTTGACTCTTTTTTAAAAAAACTAGATAAAAATGAATTATCAAAATTATCATTTTGAAACTTTTCAAGTGAATTAATAATTTTTATTTGATTTGAATTAATTTCGAGCTTCTTACTGCTGCAAAATTCAATAAATTTTTTTTCTAATTTCATTTATCCTTAAAATTAATTCCATATTCAGAACGTGGCCCTTTTCTTAATCCAAAAGGGCCTGGTATAAATATGGTCATTGGTTTAGTGCCTTTTTTTAAATCTACCCTATGATATGCATTTGCTGATCTAAAGCCGATATAGCCAGGTTTTCTCCAAAATTTTCCTTGTTTTGTAGTTTCCCAATAACCATCTCTTAATATTATAGTGATATAAGGACATAAATGATTATGAACACCTTCTCCGTGATCATCTGCTAACATTTCATGAATTAAGATATTAAAAGGAAACCATTTTGGTCTATACCTGAAAATCAGATAATACCTATTCATCCACGGTTTAGCTAAATCAAATCTAGGATGTGAAGGACCACGATCTAAAACAACTTTTTTTCGACCTAGTTTTTCCAGCAATTTAAGAAACATTAATCTAATTTAATAATAGCATTTTCTTTAACTACATATAGATTTTTATCTAATACAAATGGTCTGGATATTTTATCATTATCTATTTTTAAAATAGATTTTGTTCGACCTGATTGAATATCAATTACCATCAATCTACCATGATCAGTTGATAGATAAATATTATTTGTTCCAACTATAAAACCTACTGGTTTAATTTTATCTCTTTTCTTTTTTTTGAAACTGTTAAAAATATCAGTCACCCTAATAATATTTCCACTATTTTTTTCTATGACAATTAAATAACCTTCTAAGGAAACAGTAAAAATATAATTTCCAACTAAAGTAGGTCTTAAACTTGAATTGACTTGGTTTTCCCAATTAAAACTTCCAGTCCCTAGATCAATAGAAAAAAACTGATTTTTATTATTTGAAAAAAATAACGTATTACCGTCAGTTATTAAATCAGAAGTTTCTAAAGAAAACGCAGCCTCATATATTAAACTGCTTTGAGTTGGTAATTGCCACAACAATTCACCCTCATTGATATCAACAGCACTAATATCACCAATGGAGTTTTTAAAGTATATCAAATTATTTACAATAACCATTGAAAGTTTTTTTTGTGATCGTATTAATGAATTTTCTGTTCTGATATTCCATAATTCTTCTCCATTTTTTAAAGAAAAGCATCTAAGTGTATTTGAAAAATCAATAATAAAAAATTTATCTTCAAAAATTTTAATTTGAGAATTAAATGGTGCTAAATTGTTTTTAGACCAAAGAAGTTCACCTGTATTAATGTCTAATGCAAAATATTTAGCAATATTATCAGCAACTACTAGGGTTTTACCATCGTTAGCAAATTGCAATATTGGTTTTAATTTTTTTTCAGATTTTGAGTAATAATTTTTTTTCCAAATTAGTTTTGATTTATCATCAAATTTTAATATTGAACCTTTGTTGTCAAAAAAAACTAAATTATTATCGTTAAATGATATTTTTGGTTCAAATTGATAAAAGTTTTTAATTTTAGAAAATTTATATCTTGAAGATTTTTTTAGTATTCCATCATAATCTAATCTACCGTCATTATTAAAGTAGTCTCTAACTTTAGAGTTATTATTAAATATATCGCCCAAACTAATCGACACATTTGCATTCAACTCTTTGTTTAGCGCCTCTTCTTCAGCAAAAATTTCTTGATAATTAGGATTACTCTCTTCTGGAATATTTTGAGAGGCTGTCCAAAATTTTGAGTTTTTATTAAATGAGCAACCTGAAGTTAAAAAAATAAGTATAAAAAAAATTACAATTTTATTCACTTAAATCTCTGTTTAGCCTTTTTTGTGCTTCAGTTTTTAGATCTTGATTTGCATTTTCTATTAGAAGTATTTGATTGAAAAACTCTTTAGATTTTTGTTTTTCATCTTTAGAATAAAAATATTCTGCTATCAGGTAAAGTGCTTGTGCTTTCCAAATACTGTCGGAGTTAGTTATTGGTTTTAGTATCTCTAAAAGTTGGTTTTCTTCACTTGAATCGGCGTTATAAAGTGCTTTTTTATAGATAATTAAATTTTTGATTTCTTTATCCAACGATACCTCTTTAATTATATTGTCAAATAAATCATTAATTTTTGATTTTTCAGTAATTAGTTTATTGTCAATTATAAAGTATAAAGATAAAGGCGAGTAAGTGGGATCGTTTTTAAAAACTAAATCAACAAGTAAGTTTTTAATTCTCTCTTTATTTTCCTCTGAATATTCAGTTACAGCAGAATTATATTGATTGGAAATTTCTATTTTTTTATTTTCTTTGTATTCTGCATAAGCAAAGTATCCTATTAAAATTCCTACGATGATTATAACAGATATTAAAAGTGACTTTTTGTTATTGACAAAAAAGTTTCTAATTTTTTCGTTTCTTGTATTGCTATTGATAATTGCTGTTTCTTCGTCCATAATTAAATCATATTCCGAAGAACATATTGAAGAATTCCACCATTTTTATAATACTCAAGTTCATTTTTTGTGTCTATTCTGCAAAGAGTATCTATAATTTTTATTTCTCCTGAGATATATTTTATCTCTAATTTCACAACATCTGAAGGGTTAATGCCTTTTTCAATATCAACAACACTAATTAACTCTGAACCTTTTAATTCAAGGTTAGTTCTATTTACATTATCCTTAAACTGTAATGGCAGTATACCCATGCCAATTAAATTAGATCGATGAATTCTTTCAAAACTCTCAGCTATGACTGCTTTTACTCCAAGTAGTTTTGTGCCTTTTGCAGCCCAATCTCTAGATGAGCCTGTTCCATATTCTTTTCCACCTATCACAACAAGATCAGTGCCTCTTTTCTTATACTCAACAACTGCATCATAAACTGGCATAACTTTTTCTTCTGGATATAATTTTGTATAACCACCCTCTGTGCCTGGTGCCATTTCATTTCTTATTCTAATATTTGCAAAAGTTCCTCTCATCATAACTTCATGGTTTCCTCTTCTTGAACCATAAGAGTTGTAATCTTTAGGTAAAATCTGATGTTTCATAAAGTATTCTCCAGTTGGACTTTCCTTTTGAATATTGCCGGCTGGTGAAATGTGATCAGTTGTAACCATGTCTCCTAAAATCAATAATGGTCTTGCGTCTTTAATTGGCTTAAATCCCTCAGGTTGATCTGATAAGTTGTCAAAAAATGGAGGTTTCTTTACATAAGTAGAGTTTTCATCCCAATTATAAATACTACTTTTTTCTGTTTTAATTTCTTGCCATTGTTTTGGACCCTGTGAAACATTTGAATATCTCTTAATAAACATGTCAGCATTTAATGAAGTTTTTAATGTATCTTCAATTTCTTGGTTTGATGGCCAAATATCTTTTAAATAAACATCATTTCCATTTTTATCTTTACCAAATGAATCCTTATATAAATCAAAAGACATGTGTCCTGCTAATGAGTAAGCAACTACCAAAGGTGGTGAAGCTAGATAATTAGCTTTAATGTGAGGAGATATTCTTCCTTCAAAATTTCTATTGCCAGATAAAACAGACACTCCATATAAATTCTCTTTTTGTATAGCTTCAACTATGTTGTCTGCCAGAGGACCTGAATTTCCAATACAAGTTGTGCATCCATATCCAACTAAATTAAAACCTAGTTTATCTAAGTAAGTATTTAATCCAGCTTTTTCTAAATAAT
This sequence comes from Pelagibacteraceae bacterium, assembly GCA_008638165.1. Lineage (GTDB taxonomy): Bacteria > Pseudomonadota > Alphaproteobacteria > Pelagibacterales > Pelagibacteraceae > Pelagibacter. The sequence continues at coordinate 7,361 of VTPL01000022.1, read as the reverse complement.
CTGTAACTACTTGAGAGCCTGGTGCTAACGACGTTTTTACCCATGGCTTTGTTTTAATACCAAGTTCAACTGCTTTTTTAGCAAGTAAACCAGCTCCAATTAAAACATTTGGATTAGAAGTGTTTGTACAAGAAGTTATTGCAGCAATTAGTATGCTACCATCTTTTATTTCATAATCTGTGTTAGAAACTTTTGATGATTTAAATTCATCTCTTCCTGTATTTTCTTTAAAACTTTTGTCAAAACTTTTAGATGCCTCTGACAATAAAACTTTGTCTTGAGGTCTTTTTGGTCCTGAAATAGTTGGAACAATAGTTGACATATCTAAAGTTAATGTGTCTGTAAATTCAATATCAGAACTTGCCCATAAACCTTGAGCTTTAGCATAATCTTCAACTATTTTTACAGTTTCATCATCTCTTCCTGAAAATTTAAGATACTTTAGTGTTTCATCATCAATTGGAAAAAAGCCACAAGTTGCACCATACTCTGGAGCCATATTTGCTATTGTTGCTCTATCAGCTAAAGTAAGATTTTTTAAACCTTCACCAAAAAACTCTACAAATTTACCAACGACACCTTTGTCTCTCAACATTTTAACAACTGTTAAAACTAGGTCAGTTGCAGTTGTGCCTTCTGGCATTTTATTCTTTACTTCAAAACCAATTACTTCTGGTATCAACATTGATATTGGCTGACCTAGCATACCTGCTTCAGCTTCAATACCACCAACACCCCATCCAAGTACAGACAATCCATTTACCATAGTGGTATGACTATCAGTTCCAACTAGTGTGTCAGGAAAGATATATTGTTCATCATTTACTTTTTCAGACCAAACAACTTTTGATAAATATTCTAAATTCACTTGATGACAAATACCTGTTCCTGGAGGAACAATTCTAAAATTATTAAATGCATTTTGACCCCATTTTAAAAATGAGTATCTTTCACCATTTCTTTTAAACTCTATTTCAACATTTTTATCAAAACTATCTGCTTTAGCAGATTGGTCGACTTGAACAGAGTGGTCAATAACCAAATCAACTGCTGACAAAGGATTTATAGTATTTGGATCTTTTGATTTTTCTTTAACCGCTTCTCGCATTGCTGCTAGATCTGCAACCGCTGGAATTCCCGTATAATCCTGAAGCAAAACTCTTGCAGGTCTATAAGCAATTTCTGTATTTGATTTTTTTGTTTTAAGCCAATCTTTAATAGCTGTAATTTGTGACTTGTTTACTGTTAAATCATCTTCATACCTTAATAAATTTTCTAACAGAACCTTCAAAGACTTTGGAAGTTTTGATACTCCTTCAAGACCATTTTTTTCAGCCTCAGATATTGAATAATAAGTATAGTCTTTATTATTAATATTAATTGTACTTTTAGAGTTAAAAGAGTTTTTGTTACCTGGTTTCATGTTAAATATAAAATCCGATTATACAGACTAAAATTAGCACCGACATAACATAATTAAATCGTTTTATAAAACTGTTATTTGTCGCAAATTTTCTTAAAAATTTACCTAACAAAGTCCAAGCAGTGATTGATGAAAAAGCAGTTAATGAACAAACAATTATAACCATCACTGAGGTTGAAATATAATTATCTTGATCGACAAACTTTGAAATTAATGTTGTGGCTGCCATTACCCCTTTAGGATTTATAAACTGAAAAACAAATGTGTCATAAAAAGTTACTGGATTTGTTTTTTTTTCATTATTTGAAGTATTTGAAGTTGCAATTTTATAAGCAAGATAAACTAAAAATACCGTTCCAAGAATTCTAATTATTTCTTGGATAATTGGATAAGTTTTAAAAATAGATATTAAAACAAAATTAATTAAAATTACTAATGTTGTGTATCCCAATCCCACACCCATTATAAGTGGAATTGTTTTTTTAAATCCAAAATTAAAAGCAGAATAAGAGGCAACTGCATTATTGGGTCCTGGAGTAAAACCTAATGAAAGGGAAATTCCAAGTAATAACAGTAAATCTGGATTCATTATCAGGCTATTGGAAGCCCATTTTCAGATTTTTGAGAAGGATGAACTAAAATTACTTTTCCTTCTTTATCAATTGAACCTAAAATTAAAACTTGTGAAACAACACCTGCGATATTTTTTTCTGGAAAATTACAAACACCTATTACTTGTTTTCCTTTAAGATTTTCCTCATTATAGTAATGCGTTATTTGTGCTGATGATTGTTTAATTCCTATTTCTTCACCAAAATCAACTTCAACAACTAATGAAGGTTTTCTTGCCTTTTCATTTTTTTTAACAGAAATAACTGTACCTACCCTAATATCTACTTTATCAAAATCATCATAGGTAATTTGTGGTTTCATAAAAATAATATATAATTGAGTAAAAATGACTATAGAAAGTAATTTATACGAAAAATCAATAAAGATTTTATCTGATCTAATTGGATTTCAAACTATATCTGGTCAAGACAATAGTGAGCTTATTAATTATTGTGAAAAAATTCTTAATAGTTTGAACATTGAAACTTTTAAAGTTTTTGATGAGGATAAAAAAAGAGTAAATTTATTTGGAACACTTAAAGCTAAAAAAACCAATGGAAAAAAACCAATAATATTATCAGGTCACACTGATGTTGTTCCGGTTTCCAAAGGTTGGAGCTCAGATCCTTTTACCGCAACAATTAAGGATGATAAATTATACGGCAGAGGGTCTTGTGACATGAAAGGTTTTATTGCTTGTACACTTGCTTATGCTGAGGTTTTTAAACAAAGTAATTTAGATAGGGATATACATTTTTGCTATACGTTTGATGAAGAAACAGCTTGTATTGGTGCTCCATTATTAATTAAAGAATTGAAAAAAAGGAATATCAAAAACGGAATTTGTATTATTGGAGAGCCAACTAATATGAAAATAATTGATGGTCACAAAGGAATGAATGAATATACAATTCACTTTGGCGGTTTAGCGGGCCATAGCTCTAAACCTCATAAAGGAGTTAATGCAATTGAATATGCATCTAGATATATAAATAAACTTTTGGAAATTAGGCAAGAGTTAATCAAGAGAGCCCCTAAAGATTGTATTTTTGATCCTCCGCATTCAACACTTTCTATAGGTGGAATATCTGGTGGTATTGCTCACAATGTAATTGCTGACAAATGTAAAGTTGAATGGGAAACAAGACCTGTCAATAAAGCAGATGCCGATTTTGTAACAAGTGAAATGGATAAATTTGTTAATGAAGAGCTTTTACCAAGTATGAAAAAAGTTTTTCCAAAATCTTTTATTAAAAAAGAAGTTATTGGAGAAGTTATAGGGTTTGAGAAATTAAACGAGTCTGAAGCTTGTGAATTTGTGACAAGTATTACTGGTGATAATTCAAGAGAAGTTGTTTCTTTTGGAACTGAAGCAGGTTTATTTCAAGAAATAGGAATTAGCACTGTTGTTTGTGGCCCAGGTTCAATTGAACAAGCACATAAAATTGATGAGTTTATTGAACTGAATGAAATTAAAAAATGTCTAAAATTTTTAGATGGAGTTAAAGAAAAATCTTTATTGAACTAGTTAGTCCAACCACCAACCGCTTTAACTTCTAAAAACTCTTCCAATCCATGTTGACCGGCTTCACGGCCAATTCCCGAATGTTTAAATCCACCAAATGGTGCATCAACTGCAATACCTGCTCCATTAACATCTACCATTCCAGATCTAACTCTTCTTGAAACTCTTTTTACTTTTTCTGGATCTTGAGTTTGAATATAATTCGTTAAACCATATGGAGTATCATTTGCAATTTTAATTGCTTCTTCCTCATTTTCAAATGGTATGACAGATAATACAGGACCAAAAATTTCAGTTCTTGCAATTTCCATATTATTATTCACATCAGCAAATACTGTTGGTTTAACAAAATAACCTTGGTTAATTCCTTCTGGTTTTCCTGGTCCACCCGCAACAAGCTTAGCACCTTCATCAATTCCTTTTTGGATTAAAGTTTGAATCTTATTATATTGGGTTTCTGAGATTACAGGGCCAATATGCTCACCTTCTTTTGTAGGATCATCAACTTTAAATTCTTCAGCGTATTTCTTTAATCTTTCAACAGCCTCATTGTATATAGATTTTTCAACAAGCATTCTTGTTGGAGCATTACAAGATTGTCCAGAATTTCTAAAACATCTTAAAGCACCTCTTTCAATTGCTTCAGGATCTGCATCTTTAAATATAATGTTGGCTCCTTTTCCACCAAGCTCTAAGCTTACTCTTTTAAAATCTTTTGCTGCATTTTGAGATATTAAAGCTCCAGCTCTTGTTGAGCCAGTAAATGAAATCATATTAATATCTGGATGGCTAGTTAAAGCATCCCCTGTTGTTGCTCCATCTCCATTTATTAAATTAAAAACACCAGCAGGAAATTTTACTTCATCAATTAATTCTGCAAGAATCATTGAAGAAAGTGGTGCAAGTTCTGATGGTTTTAAAACCATAGTGCATCCTGCAGCAAGTGCAGGCATTACTTTTAAACAAACTTGGTTCATTGGCCAATTCCACGGTGTGATTAATGCACAAACTCCCTTTGGCTCATAAATCAGTCTTTGATTAGGAGCATGTTCGCCTAATGGTTTTTCAAATTCAAAATTTTTTAAATATTTTATAAATGATTTAATGTGTGCAGCACCAGTGCCTGCTTGTAATTTTGTTGAAAAATCTTTAGGAGCTCCCATTTCCATTGTGATTGCTTCAGCAATATCATTCCATCTTTTTTTATAACTTTCATAAAGTTTTTCTAATAATTGAATTCTTTCTTCTTTTGATGTGAAAGCCCAAGTGTCATAAGCATTTTTTGCAGCAACAACTGCATCATTTACATCATCTTTGTTCGCAAGTGCAATTACTGCACAATCTTGTTCTGTTGCTGGATTTACAACTTTAATTTCTTCTTTAGATTTAGGATTTACCCATTGACCATTAATATAAAAATTTTTTCTATCTATCATAAATAACTCCTAACCCTTCTTTATTTTTTTGCAAACAAATTTGTTAATTCATAAACAATAGTTGCAGCTGCAAGAGATGTCACTTCGGCATGATCATAAGCAGGAGATACTTCAACTACATCTGCTGAAATTAAATTCATTCCTGACAATCCTCTTATAACATTAACCATTTCACGTGTTGTCATTCCTGCAATCTCAGGTGTACCAGTTCCTGGTGCAAAAGCTGGATCCAAAACATCTATATCGATAGATAAGTATAAAGGATTGTCTCCTACTCTATCTCTTATTCTTTGAGCAATTTTGTCTGTTCCTTGAGTTTGAAATTCATCACAATGAATTATTTTAAATCCAAAACTTTCATCATTTTTAATATCATCTCTACTGTATAAAGGTCCTCTTATTCCAACATGCATTGAAGCATCATCTAAAAATAAATTTTCTTCTCTAGCTCTTCTAAATGGAGTTCCATGTGTATATGGGGCACCAAAATAAGTATCCCAAGTATCTAAGTGAGCATCAAAATGGACTAATGCAACAGGTCCATTATTAATTCTATTGATTGCTTTTAATAAAGGAAAAGCAATAGTGTGATCACCACCTAAACTTATAATTCCTCCAACTTTTTGTAATAATTCATAAGCACCCTCTTCTACTTGTTTAATTGCTTCATCTATATTGAAAGGATTGCAGGTAATATCCCCTGCATCAGCAACTTGTTGAACTTTAAACGGCTCAACATCATAACTTGGATGATAATTTGTTCTTAAATGACGTGATGCTTGACGAATACTTTGAGGACCAAATCTTGCACCTGGTCTATAACTTGTGCCAGCATCAAAAGGAATTCCAACTATGGCTACATCACAGCTTTCAACATCTCTTAATTCAGGAAGTCTTGCAAATGTAGAGGGACCTGCGAATCTTGGTACTTTTGTTCCACTTACAGGCTGTATTGGATTTTTATTTTTTTCTTTTTTCATAAGCAACTGTATCACATTGTTTTAATTTAGAATATCTTTGAATATCTAATTAATGAATAAAATAATTTATTTAATATTTTTATTAATTCTTATCCCGTCTGCTAAAGCTAATACAATTTATGAGTTGATTAAAATTCCAAATCTTGAGGTCTATGATTTAAAAACTCCAAATAAATTAAGGTATGTATACGCAAAACAACCTTTCACGATTGGTCTAGATAACAATATCAATTGTTACAATTCAGCTGATAAAGATTTAGAAGATCAATATAAAATTATAAGACAAGAGTTAGATAGATACGATCAGAAATTTTTAAGAAAAATAAATCTTAAATATATAGTTTTATGTGAAGATCTTTCTATATCAGGGATTAATACCGCAGGCATTCCTGATCATATAATGAAAACATTAATTGTGGATATTAAGTTTGATGAAAAATTTTTTAGACGTGCCCTTCATCATGAAATATTTCATATAATAAATGATAGTTATAAAGATATATTTAATGAGAGCGAGTGGTCAAAATTTAATAATAAAGAATTTACTTATGCAGAATGTTCTACTTGTACAGATAAAAGAAATCTTGATATGTATTTAAATACAAATGGATTTATTACAGAATATTCAAAAACAACTGCATCAGAGGATATGGCTGAAGTTTATTCTCATTTAATGATCAAAAAATTTCCAGAAAAAATTGACCAAGCTCTTCAAGAAAAAATTCAATTTATAAAATCAAAAATTAAATTAATTGATCAGAATTTTAAAATATGATCGAAGAAATTAAAGCATCAAAATCAGAAAAAATATTATTTATATTTTTAATTTTGCTTGGTTTATTTTCAATTACATCTTTTTTTATGATTAAAAATAAATGTTTATTTGTTAAAAATTACGATCCAAGTGAACTAACATTTGAAAACCCTCAAAATATTGCAATCTTAAACGTTGAATGTGGTAACGTCATAATTGAACTTTATCCCGAAACTTCTCCAATTGCTGTTGAAAGATTTAAAACTCTAATAAACACAAAAGCATATGATAATGTTGCATTTCATCGAGTGGTTAAAGATAAATTGGTTCAAGCAGGTGATTTAGAGTTTGGTAGAAAAGATAATCTAGATTATGTAAAAATTGGCAGTGGTAAATCTGGCCTTGGAACTATTAAATCCGAAATAGACAATCCTTTTAGCTACGACAAAGGTAGTGTTGGGCTTGCAAGAAATAAACAATATGACACTGAAGATAGTCAGTTTTTTATCATACTAGAAGATGAGCCTCTTTATGAGGGAGAATATACACCTGTTGGTAAAGTCATATATGGACTAAAGGCTTTAACTAAAATTAAATATTTAGATAAATCAGCCTATGTTTTAAGACCTGA
>VTPL01000021.1 GCA_008638165.1 Pelagibacteraceae bacterium | reverse complement strand
GGTTTCATCCCTCTAGCTAATAATTCTTGACCCATTCCACCATCAAGAATTCTAGTTTTTTTAAAAAAATCTAATTCCATTTTTTTTCTCCACTTTTTTAGTGCTTTTGCTAAATGCGAGGTGCACAATACAGTTCAACTACCTTGCTTTATTGATCTTTAGGAAAATTCCATTTTAGCAGTTTACGCCCGCAATAGGATCAAATCGGCAAATTTGTTTATATAATTATTTTTAAATTTGTAAACTATTTTTGATATATTATTTTCAAATTAAATGAGAAAGATCTTCTCTCACCCTCAATGTTAAACGGGTAAGCGGTATGCATTAGATAATTTGGAAAAATATACATGTCACCAATTTTTGGGATAACATTATAAATACTTTTACTTAAAAAATTTTTTTGACCATTAATAAAATCTATTGTTCCATTTGTTCTAATTTTTTTATTTTTTACTTCTTTATTTGTAGTCATATTTTTTGGAAGTTTTAAATAACCCACTCCTGATAAATCACCCTCATGATAATGTACAGGATTGTATTCACCCTTAAATTGCCTCACAACCCATAAATTTAAAATACGAATTTCTTTGATATTTTTAATTTTTTCATTTTTTAAAAATTTTTTTGCATCAATAATTATTTCTTTAGCTAAATTTTTTTTAATAAAATTTGAATTTAATTTAATTTCATTTCTAATCTGACTTGCGAGTTTTGAGCTATAATCAGAGTTTTTATTTTTAATTTTTAAATCAAATTCATTATTAATTTTTTTTATAAAATTATTTGAAATTCTAGTTTTTCCGATTACTGGTCCAAAAGGTTTAATATTTTTCATATTTATTTGCTAATACACTATATAAAATTTAAGAAAAGATTTTTAAACCAATTCTGATCGCCACAAATATAACCAGCCCAGAAGTTATAATTGCCAATAATTTATTTGATAGAAATTTTAAATTAAGAAAATTGCCTATTTGTCCACCTATTAAAACTAAAATGAATAAAGGCCAATAATCTATAATATTATCTAATACGTTTTGTTTTGTGAATTGACCAAAAACTCCAGATATCGAATTTATAAGAATAAATAACGAAGCTGTTGTAGCTATCTGCCTTGGATAACCAGCTTTTAGTAAAAAAAGAATAGGGCTTAAAAAAATTCCACCACCAATTCCAACTATACCAGACAGCAATCCCAGTATTGAACCGATAATAATAGAAATATATTTTGGTATTTGTCTAATCTTAAGCTCGGTCTCTTTATATGAGTTACTATTTATTAATAAAAGAAAGCCAGCAATACTAAGAACTAAAAATAAAATGATTTCAAAAATTTCTTTGTCTAAACTTATTGATCCCCCGATAAAGGCAAGAGGAATAGAGCCTATCAAGTAAGGTATCAATATCTTAAGATCTAAATTTCCAGCTCTTATGTAGTTAATTGAATTTCCAGAAACAACTATGATGTTACAAATTAAAGCTAAGACAGGAAAAATATAATAAGGAACATCCCAAATTAATAATAATGCTAAATAGGTTGATCCTCCACCAAAACCAACACTTGAATATAAAATTGCTGTTATAAAAAATAATATTGATAATATAAACATATTAAAAAAAATTTATGAAAGTAAACATAGCATTATTAACCGTAACAGACACAAGAACAATAGATAATGACAAATCAGGAGCAATCCTTGTAAAAAAAATTGATGAAGCCAATCATAATTTAATTGATAGAAAGATTTGCAAAGATAATAAAGACGATATTGTAGTAATTCTCAAAGACTGGTTAAACAACAATCAAGTGGATGTAATTATAACAACTGGTGGAACCGGTTTAACTGGTAGAGATATTACACCAGAAGCATTAGATGAGATTGCTGATAAATACATACCAGGTTTTGGAGAAATTTTTAGATATTTAAGTTTTAAAACAATTGGTACTTCAACAATCCAATCAAGAGCATGCGCGGTCCTAGCTAAAGGCAAATATGTATTTGCTTTACCAGGTTCTTCAGGAGGTGTCACGGATGCTTGGGAAGGGATTTTGAAACATCAACTAGATGTTAATCACAAACCCTGTAATTTTGTTGAACTGATCCCAAGATTAAAAGAAAAATAATTATTTCTGGTACTTTTCTTTCCACTCAGAGTAGGGCATACCATAAACATGTTCTCTTGCATCAGGGTCTGAAATATCTATACCTTTTTTTTCAGCTTCTTCTCGATACCATTTAGATAAACAATTTCTACAGAAACCTGCTAAATTCATTAAATCTATATTTTGGACATCTTTTCTATCCCTTAAATGATTAATCAATCTTTCAAAAGCAGCTGATTGTAATTCTTTTTTTGTGTTATCGTCCATAAAAGTTTAATATAAATATATCATGAAACTTTCTGGATCATATCAAATAAATTTATCTAAAGAAAAAGTTTGGGAAGCATTAAATAATCCTGAAATATTAAAAAAAGCTATCCCAGGATGTGAAGAATTTACAAAAAATTCTGATACAGAATTTACTGCAAAAGCTACTAACAAAATTGGTCCCTTCAATGCAAGCTTTACTGGAGATGTAGAATTGAAAGATCTTAATCCCCCTAATAGTTATAAAATTACTGGATCAGGAAATTCTCCAGTTGGATTTGCATCAGGCGAGGCTTTTGTAAAATTAGAGGATAATGAACAAGGCACAAAATTAATTTATGAAGTTGAGGCTAACGTTGGAGGAAAAATTGCTCAAGTTGGTTCAAGACTTATAGATATGACTGCAAAAAAAATGGCAGATATATTTTTTGGAAAATTTTCAGAGTTAATTAGTGTATCTGATGATACAAATAAAGATTTAAGCTCTCAACAATTAGACAATTCAATTAACAATCAAAGTAATGCTAAAAGTAAAATTTGGATGTATTCTGCAATTGTGGCAGGTGCGTTAATTTTAGCATATCTCATATTCTAAACTCTTAGATTTTTAGACAAAAATTACTTAATATTTCTAGCAAAAGTAGAATTTAAATAATTTTAATTATTGAAAGTAAAAATTAGTTATGATCAGATATTCTTTATTTAAAGGAGGTTGCTTATATGGCAAAAGTAACACTAGAAGTTAATGGAAAACAAGTAAGTAAAGAAGTCCCAGATCATACGCTTTTATCAGTTTTTTTAAGAGATAATTTGAATTTAACCGGAACACATGTTGGTTGTGATAGCAGTCAGTGTGGAGCATGCGTAGTTCATGTTGATGGAAAATCAATTAAGAGCTGCTCAACTTTAGCGGTGGATATCGAAGGTTCAAAAGTTACAACTATTGAAGGTTTAGCAAAAGATGGAAAGCTACACCCAATGCAGGAAGCATTTAAAAAAACACATGGATTACAATGTGGATATTGCACACCAGGAATGGTTATGAGTGCAGTCGATCTATTACAAAATAAAAAAAATCCAAGTGATCAAGAAATTAGAGAATGGTTAGAAGGTAACATCTGTAGATGTACTGGATACCAAAATATTGTTGCTGCAGTTAAAGAAGCAGCTGGAAAAATGTAAATTAAGGAGGAATAAATATGGCAAGTTTAGTTGGATCAAGAGTTGAGAGAAAAGAAGATAAAAAATTTCTAACAGGAAAAGGGAGATACACTGCAGATATTAATATTGCAAATCAAACTTATGCAATATTTGTTAGATCTCCTCATGCAAGGGCTCAAATAAAAAAAGTTGATACTTCTAAAGCATTAAAATCATCAGGAGTTGTTAGCGTTCTTACTGGTAAAGAAATAGCCGAAGATAAAATCGGTGGATTAATTGCTGGTTGGGCAATTAGAAGTGAGGATGGATCTGAAATGAAAGTTCCAAATAATCCTCCACTTGCAAACGAATTTGCTAATTTTGTTGGCGAACCTATTGCAGTTGTTTTTGCTGAAAGTTTAGATGAAGCTAAAGCTGCAGCAGAAAAAGTTGAAGTTGATTACAAAGTTTTAAAAGCTGTAGTTGATCCAGCTAAAGCAATGGATAGCGAGCCTATACATAAAGATGTAGATAAAAATCTTTGTTATGATTGGTTGCTTGGTGACAGAAAAGCTGTTGATGAAGCTTTTGCTAAAGCCGATAAGATTATTAAAGTTGATTTAATTAACAATAGATTGGTTCCAAATGCTATGGAACCTAGAGCATGTGTTGTAGACTATAATACTGCTACTGAAGAAATCACTTTATATACTACAAGTCAAAATCCACATTTATCAAGATTAGTAATGTCCGCATTTGGTAATGTTGCACCAGAAAATAAGTTAAGAGTGGTTGCACCAGATGTAGGGGGTGGTTTTGGTTCAAAGATTAATGTTTATAACGAAGAAATAGTTTGTAGTTGGGCTTCAAAAAAAATTGAAAGACCAATTAAATGGGTTGCTGAAAGAACAGAATCTTTTTTAACAGACACTCATGGAAGAGATCACGTTACTCATGCAGAACTTGCTGTAACTAAAGATGGTAAGTTTTTAGGTTTTAAAAATGAAACGATTGCAAATCTTGGAGCCTATGCACGTGTGTTTGGTACAGTAACACCAACTTATTTATTTGGGCCATGTGCTACAGGTGTTTACGTAATCCCTGCGGCATACTCTAATGTTAAAGCAGTTTATACTAATACTGCACCAGTAGATGCTTACAGAGGTGCTGGAAGACCAGAGGCGACTTATACAATTGAGAGATTAGTTGAAAAAGCTGCTATGGAATTAGGCATTGATAAAACAGAGATTAGAATGAAAAATTTCCCATCTCAGTTTCCATTCAAACAAACATTAGTTCATACTGTAGACTCTGGTGACTATGTGGCTGGTTTAGAAAAAGCTAAACAAATGGCAGATTATGCTGGTTTTGAAGCTAGAAGAAAAAAATCAGAAGCAAACGGTAAATTAAGAGGTATTGGAGTTTCATCTTACTTTGAAGCTTGTGGTATTGCTCCATCTGCTGCGGTAATGTCATTAGGCTGCGGAGTAGGTTTATGGGAATCTGCAGAGGTGAGATTTAATCCAACAGGTCAAATATCTGTGTTTACAGGTTCACATAGTCATGGACAAAGTCATGATACGACTTTTGCACAAATAGCGGCTGATGAACTTGGTGTTCCGATGGAAAACATTGATGTTGTTCATGGGGATACTGACAAAAGTACTTTTGGAATGGGAACCTATGGTTCTAGATCACTAACAGTAGGTGGTATTGCAATTGTTAATGCTTGCAAGAAAATTATTGCAAAAGGAAAAAGAGTTGCAGCTAAAATGCTTGAAGTTAGTCCAGATGAGATTGAGTTCAAAGATGGTGAGTTTGTTGCTTTAAAATCTAACAAGAAAAAAACAATAGGTGAAATAGCCTTTGCTTGTTACGTTCCAGGCCAAAGAGATGAGATGAAATCTCCGATACCTGAAGGTGATGAACCAGGTTTAATAGAATCTGCTTTTTACGATCCACCAAATTTTTCTTTTCCAGCAGGCTCACATATTTGTGAGGTAGAAATTGATCCTGATACTGGAAATGTAAAAGTTGAAAAATATACTGCAGTGGACGATTTTGGAAGAATAGTAAATCCAAATATTGTTGAGGGACAAGTTCATGGAGGTTTAGCACAAGGAATTGGGCAAGCACTATATGAAAATACTCAATATGATGAAACAGGTCAGTTAATGACAGCTTCATATATGGATTATACGATGCCTAGAGCTGATAATTTCCCAGAGTTTAATCTTGGATTTACTTGCACACATGCAACATCTAACCCATTAGGAGTTAAAGGTTGCGGAGAAGCAGGAGCAATTGCATCACCACCAACTGTAATGAATGCTGTGATTGATGCATTGGGAGGTCAAGAAATTACAATGCCAGCTACAGCTGAAAAAGTTTGGAAGGCTTGTAAGGCTATGAAAAAATCTAACGCTAAAGCAGCATAGGAGGATAATATTATGAAAACTTTTAGTTATCATTCACCAAAAGATGTGAAAGAGGCGTCTAAATTAGCCTCATCTAGTTCTATGTTTTTAGCTGGAGGTATGACTTCCATTCCTTCAATGAAATTAGGGATGGCGACTTATAAAGATGTAATTGATCTAAAAAAAATAAAAAAACTATCTGGAATTAAAGTTAGTTCGAAAACAGTAACAATTGGAGCTACAACTAAACATGCTGAAGTTGCTGCATCAAAAGATGTTCAAAAAGCTATTCCAGCTTTAGCAAAATTAGCAGGCAATATAGGAGATGCTCAAGTAAGAAACAGAGGTACGATTGGTGGATCTATATCTAACAATGATCCTTCAGCTTGCTATCCATCAGCTTGTATGGCGTTGAATGCTGTTATTCACACTAATGAGAGAAAGATTGAAGCAAATAAATTTTTTAAGGGAATGTTTGAAACAGCTCTTAAAAAAGGAGAAATAGTCGAAGCTGTTGAATTTCAAATTCCAGAAAAAGCTGATTATCAAAAACATCCAAACCCTGCATCAAGATATGCAATAGTAGGAGTTTTTGTTGCAAAACATAAGGATGAGGTGAATGTAGCTGTAACAGGCGCTAAATCATGTGTTTATATAGATAAAGATTTATCTAAAAAACTTTCATCAGATTTTTCTTCAAGTGCAATTGAAGGTATAGAGCTTGATGATAGTGAAATGAATTCAGATATGCATGCTTCTGCAGAATATAGAGCCAACTTAGTATCTCTATACGCTAAAAAAGCTGTTGAAGCTTGCTAGTTTAAATCTATATTTTCTCGAATGAGAAACTCATTTGATGAAAAAATTCTTGATGAGGCTAATGACTGGATTAATGCCAATCAAAAAGTAGTTTTAGCAACAGTTATTCAAACTTGGGGATCCTCTCCTAGACCCACAGGTAGCAGAATGATTATCAATGAAAAAGGGGATTTTTCAGGTTCTGTATCTGGAGGTTGTGTTGAGTCAGCTGTAGTTAGAGAAGCTCAAGAATTAATTAATGACAATAAACCTTTTAAAAAATTAGAATTTAAAGTTTCAAATGAAAGTGCTTGGGAAATTGGTTTAGCATGTGGTGGAGAAATCGCAGTTTATTTAGAGCAATTTAATTGATGAAACATTCAATTCTAAAAAAGATTGTTGATTTAAAAAAACAAAAAAAAGAATTTGCAATAGTAACAGATTTAAAAAACTCTAATTCCACAGTTTACAAATTAGATGAAGATCTTGATGAAGATTTTATTCAATACAAGGATCAAATAGATAGTTTTTTTAAATCAAAAAATAATGGTGTAATTGATGGAACAGATATTTTTGTTGAAACTTATATTAGGCCAATCAAAGTTGTTATTGTAGGTGCGGTACATATTGCGCAATATTTAGTCGATTTTGCAAAAAGTTTAAATTTTGAAATCACAATTATTGATCCAAGAGGTTATTTTGCATCTGAAAAAAGATTTCCAGGGATAAATATTTTAAATAAATGGCCAGATGAAGCTTTTAATGAAATAGAGACTAATTCTAATACAGCATTAATAGCTCTTACCCATGATCCAAAAATTGATGATCCAGCATTAAAATACGCTATAGATAAAAATTTTTATTATATTGGTGCGTTAGGAAGTAAAAAGACACATGCGAATAGATGTGAAAGATTAAAAGAAGCTGGATATTCTGAAAATCAAATAAATTCAATATTTGGTCCCATTGGAATAAAACTAGGTGGAAAATCTGCTCCAGAAATAGCTCTTTCAATCATTGCTCAACTAGTATCAGAAACTTATAAAAAATGATTACAGCAATTTTACTTGCTGCAGGTCAATCAAAACGAGTACCAACAAAAAATAAGTTATTAATAAAATATAAAAAAAAAATTTTAATTAATCATATTTTAGATCAACTTATTAAAAGTAAAATTCAGAAAATAATTATTGTTCTTGGTCATGAATATTTCAAAGTAAGAAAATTGGCTTTAAAAAGTAAAAAAATAAAGTTTGTTATTAATAAAAAATTTAAAACTGGCATGGCATCTTCAATTAAAGAAGGATTAAAAAAACTAGACAAAAAAAATAAGGGATTTTTAATTGTTCAATCTGATATGCCCTTTATTAAAAAAACTCACTTAAATAAAATTTATAACTCATTATTATATAATAGATATTCAGTTCATCTTTTAAGATTTAAAAATAAAATAGGAAATCCAATAGGTTTTAATATTTCTGTAATTAATAAATTTAAAAAAATAAAAGGAGATATTGGAGCAAAATTTATGGTTAAGAGATTAAAAAAAGATACAGTATTTTTAAATGTAAAATCAGATAAAATTTTTAAAGACTTTGATAAATTATCTGACTTTTAAGAAAATTTTTTTAAAATCAAATCTAAAAGCTAGTAATAAAATGATTATCGCAAGATATATCAATGGCTCTGTTAAATCTTTTTTAACAAGCCAAATAAAGTGAATTACTCCAAATATTGAAATCACATAAATTAGTTTATGTAATTTTTTCCAATTATGTTTTAGTAAATTCATCATTTTTTTTGAAGAGGTGATTGCTAGTGGCACCATTAACAACCAAGCTGCAAAACCAATGAATATAAATTTTTTTGTTAAAACATCCTTTGAAATACTATTTAAATCAAACCTATAATCTAATCCAACATAAGTCATAAGATGTAAGGAAGCATAAAAAAACGCAAACAGGCCAAACATTCTTCTAAAAGAAATCCAAATAGTTAAATTTGTTAACTTTTTAAGAGGTGTCATTGAAAGGGTAAAAATTAAAAACAGCAAGGTCCATTCACCAGTATGATGTGTGATTTCTTTTATTGGTTCAGGCCCAAGTTGATTAAATACTATTTTATAAAGAATGAGAATTAGTGGAACTAGACTTAAAATAAAAAAACCAGGTTTTAATATTTTTTTCATTAAAAATATTTTTTAAGATCCATACCCGAATATAAATTAGCAACCTCGTCCCCATAACCATTAAACATTAATGTCTTAATTCTTGGTGCAAATATATCTGCTCCAATTACCCTTTCTGTCGCTTGAGACCATCTTGGATGATTAACGTTTGGATTTACATTAGAGTAAAATCCATATTCTCTTGGGGATGCCCGCATCCAAGAACTGGTTGGCATATCTTTTACTAATTCAATTTTTACAATAGCTTTTCCACTCTTAAATCCATACTTCCATGGAATAAATATTCTGAGTGGTGCACCATTTTGATTTGGAAGTGTTCTTCCATAAAGACCAGTTACAACAGTTGTAAGTGGATGCATTGCTTCATCTAATCTTAAACCTTCAACATATGGCCAATTTAATACAGCTCTTCTTTGACCAATCATCTGCTCAGGATCGTAAACACTAATAAATTTAACATATTTAGCTTCAGGTTTTATTTTAACTTTATTTAAAAGCTCACTTAACGAAAAACCCATCCAAGGAATGATCATTGACCAACCTTCAACACATCTTAATCTTTGAACTCGTTCTTCAGAATTAAATGTAGTTAATATTTCTTCAATTGAAAAATTTATTGGCTCTTCTACTTCACCTTCAATACTTATATTCCAAGGTTGAGTTTTAAAACTTTGAGATTTATTATATGGATCACTCTTGCCAGTCCCAAATTCATAGTAATTATTATATGTTGTAACATCTTCATAAGACGTTAGTTTTGAAAGGTCAGTATTACCATAACTTTGATTTAATCCAGGTATTGCACTTAAGGTTAATGAGCCTAGACCCAGTCCAAGACTTTTAACAAATTCTCTTCTTTTGTTATAAACTTTTTCTGGAGTAATTTCTGAATATTTAAATTTTTTCATTTTAAATTATGTTAATGTTTTATAAATAAAAAACAATTTAACATTATGTCAGCAATACTTGATAATGAACACATAGCAAAATTTAATCAAGATGGAGCAATATTAATTAAAGGAAAATTTGATAACCATTGGATTAAAATACTTAAACAAGGCTTTGAGAAAGCAAAATCCAATCCAAGCCCAAGATTTACAAATCACACCAAAAGTCCAAATTCACCTAAATATTTAGAAGACTTTTGGACTTGGAATTTACATAAAGAATTTGAGGATTTTGTATTTAATTCGCCTACTGCAAAAATTGCATCTGAATTACTTAGTGCTAATCAAATTAACTTGGTGATGGATAATTGGTTTTTTAGAGAGGCGGGCTCAAAATCCAAACCACCATTTCATCATGATATTTCTTATTTTGATTTTGAAGGATCTATGTGTGTTTTATGGATACCCCTAGAGCCAGTAAAAAAAGAAGATGGAATTGCATGGGTAAAGGGCTCACATCTTTGGGATAAACTTTTTTTAAGAACAAGGTTTAATGATGGACATTATGTCGATGGTGAAGCTGGAGTTGTTAACGGAAAAAAATATGAATTAACACCTGATATTCTTAACAATAAATCAAAGTATGAATTTTTAGAATGGGATCTTGAAGTTGGTGATTGTGTATATTTTGATATTAGGACTTTGCACGGTGGTTTGCATGAAACAGTGCCAAAATCAGATGTACATCGATTTACGCTTCGAATGGCAAAAGAGGGATCAAAAATAAATTATCGTGGAGATTGGGCAAAAGAGGAAAGATTAATTTTTGAAAAAGAAGGCTATAGAAATGGTGATAGTTTGGTGGGAAAAATGTTCCCCACCTTGTATTCTAATTAAAATGGATTTTAATTTTTAAAAATCTATTTTCCTACTGGTCTATATGATGCTGCAGCTTTTGATGCAATTTCAGCAGCTTTATTAAAATCAACCGACTCCATAATTATCATATCTTTAATAGTTCCAGTCGCTTCCATTAACATTTTCATCCCTGCAGCTGTTTCAAAATTTGGTCCATCAACAATTGCGATAAAATCATAAGCTCCTCTTAAAGTCATCATTTCTATGAGTTTTGCTCCTGCTGCCTCTGTAATTTTTTTAGCTGCCTCTTGTCTATTATCTGAGGGATTTTTTACAAAACCACCTAATCCTTGTTCACTATACTTTCCTAAAACAACAAATTTCATATTATCTCCTCTTCTTTATTAATTTGAATTATTAAATCATATTTGTTAAAGAGATTTGGTTAAAGTTTTATTAAAAAATTTATTCAACTTCTAGTTTATCAAATTATGTACGAAAAATTTGGACAATTCATCAATGGTAAGTGGGGACCATCCTCAGATAATGGGACTTACGAAGTAATAAATCCTGCAACTGAAGAAGTTTTAGGTCAAGCTTCTAAAGCTACACAAAAAGATGTTAGTGAGGCTTTGAATGCAGCTAAAAATGGATTAGAGGTTTGGAAAAAGACACCACCATGGCAGAGATCTTATATAATTAGAAAAATTGCTGACAAGATGAGAGAGAAGCAAGATGTACTTGCTAAATGGATGACTTTAGAAGTTGGAAAACCATTTGCTGAAGCAAAAGGTGAGGTTGGTGCTGCTGCAGATATTTTTGAATGGAATGCAGAGGAGACAAAAAGAATATACGGACAAACTGTTGAAAGTAGATTTGAAGACACAAGAGTTCATGTTTATTACCAACCTGTTGGAGTTGTTGCGGCCTTAACACCATGGAATTTTCCATTAGTTTTATCTTCTAGAAAAATTTCCACATCTTTAGCTGCGGGATGCTCAGTAATAATTAAACCAGATACAATCACGCCTGGTACAGTAATGGAGTTAGTTGATATTTGTAGAGAGTGTGGAGTACCAGCTGGTGTTGTAAATCTATTGTCAGGTGATCCACCAAGTATAGCGGAACAATTGATATCCTCTGATATAATCAAAAAAATTTCCATAACTGGCTCAACAAGAGTTGGAAAATTAATTTTAAAACAAGCTGCTGAAAAAGTTCAAAGAGTTACTATGGAACTTAGCGGTCATTCCCCATTTATTGTTTTTGATGATGCAGATATGAATAAAGCAACTGATATGGCAATTTCTGCAAAATTTAGAAATAATGGACAGGTTTGTATTTCACCTAATAGATTTTACATCCAGGAAAATAAAAAAAATGAATTTATAAATTTATTCATTGATAAAGCTAAAAAACTTAAAATTGGCAATGGAATGGATCCAGACACTCAACTTGGACCACTAACCACTCAAAAAAGACTAAATGAGATTGAAGCACTAGTTGAAAAAACTAAACAAGAAGGTGCAAAAGTTTTAATGGGTGGAAAAAGGCCTGCTGGGTTTAACAAGGGTTTCTTTTATGAACCTACAGTGTTTGATGATGTAAAAGATGATTTTACTATTATGAAAGAGGAACCGTTCGGACCACTTGTACCAATGTTATCTTTTAAAACATTCGATGAAGTTATTGAAAGAGCAAATAATAATGATCTTGGTTTATGCAGCTACATTTGTACTAATTCTATGGAAAAAGCACATAGAAGCTCAGAATTAATGGAAACAGGAACAGTTGCTGTTAATACTCCTATGGTTGCAATTGCTGAGGCACCTTTTGGTGGAATTAAGCAAACTGGTTATGGTCGTGAGGGTGGTTCAATGGCAATTAAAGATTACTTGAATGTTAAATATACCCACCTTGGTATCAAAGGTTAA
>VTPL01000073.1 GCA_008638165.1 Pelagibacteraceae bacterium | reverse complement strand
CAAATTAGAGTTGAAAGAGGTCAAATTACTTTATCGGATGCTTCACAATCAGAGTCATCATTAGCTGAAGCTCAAGCAAAATTAATTCAAGCTGAAAATGAATTGTTAACTAGTAAACTAAATTATGAAAATATTATTGGATCATTAAATGACCCAAAATCTTTAGATAAAAATTCAATCTCAGAATATCCTTTGCCTGAAAGTTTAAATTCAGCGATTGAACTTTCTAAAAAAACTAATCCTGATTTAATTATTGCTCAATTAGAATATGAACAAGCTCAAAAAGATAAAATAATTGCAAAATCTGATCTTGCTCCAACTGCAAACTTATCTTTGGATAGAACTTATACTGATGATTTAAGTTCAACTTATGATGAAAGAGAAAAAGATACAATTAAAGCAACAGTATCTTGGCCTTTTTATTCTGGGGGTAAAAACAGAGCTTCACTTAATAAAAGTTCAAGCTTAGAGACAAGATCTAGATTAATCTTAGATAGTGTTACCAAACAAAATCAAACAAATGTTGCAAGTGCTTGGTCTAATTATCAATCAAACAAAAGTTTATTAAACTCAGTTCAAGCACAAGTAAGAGCAGCAGAAATTGCTAATGAAGGAATTGCTGCAGAGTATAATAGTGGAGCAGGAAGAACTACACTAGAAGTTATTCAATCGAACTCTTTATTATTAAATGCTCAAATTTCACTAGCAAACTCTGAGAGAAACTACATCCTATCCCAGTTCAACTTGCTTAAATCAATTGGGTTACTTCACAGCGAATATCTAAAAATTAACTAAAAATATTAATTTTTAAGTTCATAATAATTAATTATTGCTAATGAGAACAAAATGTGTACATTTATTCTATGATTCGAGTGTTAAAAAAATTAATAAAAGAGGCAAAAAATGACTAAAAGTAACCTAAAAGTAGTTAAATCTACTAAAGAACAAGAAATGGATAACAAAGAAAAGAACAAAGCATTAGATGCTGCGATAGCTCAAATTACAGATAATTTTGGAAAAGGTTCTGTAATGAAGCTTGGTGAAAAAAGAGCTATGGATATCGAGTCCATTTCTACAGGATCTCTAAGTCTAGATTTAGCTTTAGGAATTGGTGGATTGCCAAAAGGAAGAATTATTGAAGTTTATGGACCAGAGTCGTCTGGTAAAACAACTTTAGCATTACAAGTTGTAGCCGAAGCTCAAAAAGTTGGTGGAATTTGTGCATTTGTAGATGCTGAGCATGCATTAGATCCAGTTTATGCAAAAAAATTAGGAGTTAATACTGAAGAATTATTAATTTCTCAACCAGATACAGGTGAACAAGCATTAGAAATTGCAGATACATTAGTAAAATCAGGTTCGATTTCAGTTATAGTAATCGACTCTGTTGCTGCGTTAACACCAAAAGCTGAAATTGAAGGCGAAATGGGTGATCATCATGTTGGTTTACAATCAAGACTTATGAGTCAGGCTTTAAGAAAATTAACTGGTTCAATTTCAAATACAAATACAATGATGATTTTCATTAACCAAATAAGAATGAAAATTGGAGTTATGTTTGGAAGTCCTGAAACAACATCAGGTGGAAATGCTTTAAAATTCTATTCATCTGTAAGAATGGATATTAGAAGAATAGGCGCAATCAAAGATAAAGATGAAATTATTGGAAACTCTACAAGAGTTAAGGTTGTTAAAAATAAAGTAGCACCTCCATTTAAAGTAGTTGAATTTGATTTGATGTATGGAAAAGGAATTAGCAAAATGGGTGAATTAGTTGACCTTGGTGCTAAAGCTGACATTATTGAAAAAGCAGGAGCATGGTATGCTTATAAAGGTGAGAAGATAGGTCAAGGTAGAGAAAATGCCAAAGTTTATCTGGCTCAAAACCCTGCTGTTGCAGCTGAAGTAGAGCTTGCAATTAGAGAAAAAGCTGGTGTGATTGCTAAAAAAATTGAAGGTAATCCATTAGATCCAGAAAAAATTGAAAAAGAAAAGAAAGTAGCTGAAAAAGAAGAAGAAGCGAAAGCTGAAGCTACTCCTCCTTCTAAAAAGAATTAATTTTTAGGTCATCTTTAAATTATAAAGGCGCTTAGTATTTAAGCGCCTTTTTCCCTTACTACTGTTATCTAGACATAAAATAAAAAAGCTGTATTTTAAAAATATGGCAGATAAATCATTAAATGAAATTCGAAGTACGTTTTTAAAGTACTTTGAAAAAAATGATCATAAGATTGTTGAGTCTAGCAATCTAGTACCCAACAACGATCCAACATTGATGTTTGCTAATTCTGGCATGGTTCAGTTTAAAAATGTTTTTACTGGTTTAGAGAAAAGGGATTATGTGAGAGCAACCACTTCTCAAAAATGTGTTAGAGCTGGTGGTAAACATAATGATCTAGAAAATGTAGGTTATACACCAAGACATCACACATTTTTTGAAATGTTGGGAAATTTTTCTTTTGGAGACTATTTTAAAGAAAAAGCAATTCATTATGCCTGGAATTTAATAACGAAAGATTTTGGAATAGATAAAAATAGACTTTATGTAACTGTTTTTCATGAAGATGATGAAGCTTTCAATTTTTGGAAGAAAATTGCGGGTTTTAGTGATGATAGAATAATAAGAATATCAACATCAGATAATTTTTGGTCAATGGGTGAGACAGGTCCCTGTGGGCCTTGCTCTGAAATTTTTTATGATCATGGCGATCATTTAAAAGGTGGATTGCCAGGCACTCCTGAAGAAGATGGAGATCGTTTTATAGAAATTTGGAACTTAGTCTTCATGCAATACGAACAAGTTTCAAAAGATAAAAGAATTAATTTACCAAAGCCTTCTGTGGATACAGGAATGGGTCTTGAAAGAATTGCTGCTTTATTACAAGGCACACATGATAATTATGAAACAGATCATTTTAAAAAAATTATTCAATCAACTTCAGAAATAGTTAAACAAAAACCAGATCAAAAAAATCTTTCAAGCTTTAGAGTTATTGCTGATCATTTAAGAGCAAGTTCATTTTTAATTGCAGAAGGAGTTCTTCCATCAAATGAAGGAAGAGGCTATGTGCTTAGAAGAATTATGAGAAGAGGTATGAGACATTCTCATATGTTAGGCTCAAAGAAACCAATTTTTGCAAATTTATTTAACACGTTGTTAGAAGAAATGTCAGCAAGCTATCCTGAATTAAATAGAGCCGAGTCATTAATTAAAGAAACTTTAAAAATGGAGGAAGAGAAGTTTTTAGTTTTACTTGACAGAGGAATTAAAATTTTAAATGAAGAAATTTCTAAAATAGATAAAGTTTTACCTGG
>VTPL01000020.1 GCA_008638165.1 Pelagibacteraceae bacterium | reverse complement strand
GCTATATATCTTGATGCATATGCGGCCGATCTATCGACTTTAGTTGGGTCCTTTCCGGAAAATGCTCCTCCACCATGTGGAGCTGCACCACCATAGGTATCAACAATGATTTTTCTTCCCGTTAAACCACAATCTCCATCTGGACCACCTATAACGAAGTTACCAGTTGGGTTTACATAAAACTCATCTTCGTTAAATCCTTCTAAAAATTTCTTAGGTATTGAGTTTAATAAATACGGTCTTAATAATTCTCTTACTTTTGCTTGATCAACGTCAGCAGAATGTTGTGAAGATATGACAACTGATTTTACTTTTTTAGGTTTTCCATTTTCATACTCAAATGTTACCTGGCTTTTAGAGTCTGGTTCAATATTTTTTAATTTCCCAGACTTTCTATCAGCCGCCATTAACCTTAAAATTTTATGTGAATAATAAATCGGAGCTGGCATTAATTCATCAGTCTCATTACAGGCATATCCAAACATAATTCCTTGATCACCTGCACCCTCATCTTTATTGCCTGATGAATCTACACCCATTGCAATATCAGCAGACTGTGAATGTAAGTGACTTTCTATTTTTGTAGCCTCTCTCCACGTAAAACCATCCTGGTCATAACCAATATCTTTGATGCAATCTCTAACTTTTTGTATTAATTCATCTTTTTTAATTTCAGGTCCTCTTACTTCACCTGCTAAAACAACTTTATTAGTTGTCGTTAGGGTTTCGCATGCGACTCTCGAAAATGGATCATTAGCTAAATAACTATCAACTACCATATCTGAAATTCTATCTGAAACTTTGTCTGGATGACCTTCAGAAACTGATTCACTTGTAAAAAGATAATTTTTTAAATTACTCATTAGGAAATTCTATTAAATGAAAATATCAAAAAAATATATAACAAAATTATAACTAAAAACATTTTATTCCCATATTTTGAAAAAATGGTTTCTTTAAAGATTTTCTTATCTTTGAAATCTATGTATCCAATTTGGCCAAATTCTATTTTTTTTTCAATTTTGCCAATTGGATTAATTATTGCTGAAATTCCATTATTTGCAGATCTTAATAAGTATTTTCCACTTTCAATTGCTCTGAATATGCTGTGTGTAAAATGTTGTTGAGGTCCAATAGATTCGCCAAACCATCCATCTTCAGAAATATTTAAGATGTAATCAAAATTTGGTTTATTAAAAATACTTCCTGAATAAATTATTTCATAGCAAATCAATGGCAAAATTTTCAGACTAAAACCTTTTTCATTAACTGAAAAAATCTCTCTGTTATTTCCACTACTAAATGATTGATAATTGTTTGTTAAAGACCTTAGACCAATTTTGTTTAAAATTTTTTCAAAGGGCAAAAATTCTCCAAATGGAACTAATTTTACTTTCTTGTAATCATTAATAAGGTTTAACTTATGATCATAAATAGACAGTGTATTATAAAAATAATCTTTCTCATTAATTTGTTCGTAGCTGTTAATTCCAATTGCTAATAAATGGTTTTCATTAAATTTTTCACTAAACAAAAATTCAAACTCTTTTAATTGTTTTTGGTTAATGTTGGGTATTATTCCTTCAGGCCATAAAAAAATTGTTTTAGTTTCTTTATCTGGCTGACTTATTTTAATTAATTCAGTAATTACTTCTGCTGTATCCGAATTGCCATAAAATCTATCAAGATTTATTTTTGTGCCAATAGCTCTTATAACGTAATCATTATTAAAACTTTTAGAGGATTGAAAAGAACTAATATTACTGGCACCAAGTGAAAAAAATATAATTGGTGATAATAAAAAGATAATACAAACTAATATCTCTTTCCTATTTTCTCTTAAAATAAAAATTGAGGGGCTAGCAAAAAGGGATACACAAAAAATGTTAAAACCATAAGTACCTACGAAAGATAGAATTTGCAATATTTCTATATTTTCTGAAAAACTGAATGCAATTAAATTCCAAGGAAAGCCTGTCAAAATATTGCCTCTAAGGAATTCAGTTAAACCAAACAAAAGAGAGAATAAAAACAAATTGCTAGCAGGCTTTTTAATATCAATTTTAAAAAAAAAATAAGTTGCTAAACCGTAAAAAGTCCCAAGGAACAGTGGAATTAAAATTAAAGCAAAAGGTATTAAAAAACTAAAATTTTCATCGAAAGTTAAGGAAATTGAGATCCAATATAAGTTGCTTAAAAAATAACCAAAACCAAAGAGCCATCCGCTTAAAAAAGAATGGTTTATTACATTCGAACGTTTTTTTTGAAAAATATATATAAAAAACAAACTAATCGTAAAAAAATTAATAAATAAATAATTATAGGGAGGTAAACTTAGAGATGTTAAAGCGCCCAGTATTATTAAAAAAAGGAATTCTAAATATTTTTTATTTTTCAAATTAATTAATTTTTTTAATTACTGACTGATAAATTTTTTGCTCTTCTTTAAGCATCTTTTTATAATCTTTAAGTTTAATATGGTCAAAACCTAATAAATGTAAAAAGCCATGAATGAATGTTTTAATAACTTTTTCTTTGAATAAGCTTAAATTTTGATTTTTAGGTTTATTCATAAAATCATAGCTGATTACAATATCACCCAAGTATAATTCTTTATTATTCTTCCATTTATTATTGAAAGGAAACGACAATATATCTGTTGGCTTATTTTTATTTCTAAATCTTTTATTTAAAATTTTTATACTTTTATTACTGGATAATAATAATGTTAGAGAAAATTTTTTATTTAAAAACTGATATTTTTTTGGAAAATGTTTGCATATAGCCTTAAAAAAAAATTCAATTTTTTTAATTTTTTTTGACCAATTTTTTTCTTCTGAAACAACTTCAATCTTAATCATTATGATTGCTATAAGCCTTAACAATCTTTGATACGAGCGGATGTCTTACTACATCTGAATGATCAAAATCAATGACAGATATTTCATTTAAGTGAGATAGCAATTTTTTAGATCTATCGAGACCAGACATATTTTTATTGGGTAAATCTATCTGAGTAGGATCACCATTTACAACTATTTTGGTATTCTCTCCAATCCTAGTTAAAAACATTTTAATCTGTGTGTCTGTTGCATTTTGAGCTTCGTCTAAAATTGCAAACGAATTTTTTAAAGTTCTACCTCTCATAAATGCCAAAGGAGCAATTTCAATATCTCCAATTTCAATCATTCTTTGAATTTTTTCAAAGTCAAATAAATCATATAAAGAATCGTACAGAGGCCTTAGGTAAGGATCAACTTTCTCTTTCATGTCGCCAGGTAAAAAACCTAATCTCTCACCAGCTTCAACAGCAGGTCTTGATAAAATTATTCTTTCAATTTTTTTTTCTAATAGCATCGTTAAACCCACCGCAACGGCAAGAAATGTTTTTCCTGTACCTGCGGGCCCTGCGGAAATTACAATATCACTCTGCCTTAGGGCTCTAACATATTCTTTTTGTTTTTCTGATCTAGGAATTATAGATTTTTTAGGAGTTTTTATAATATCCGTAACATTTTGATTTTTAACTTTTTCGTTAATCATAAATTTATCAATAGATGATAATATGTCTTTATTTTCTATGTTTCCATTGTTTATAAATTGATTGGCTAAAAATTGTATTGCATCTTTAACGATTTCATTTTTTTCAGGTGTGGATTTAATTAAAATAGAATTTCCTCTTGAATACAAGTTTGATTGTGTAATTTTTTCTAATTCTTTAAGATTTTTATTAAATTCACCAACTACACCCATTAGCAAGTCATTGTCATGAAAAATTACACTAAGTGTATTATTATCGGAATAAACAAACTTTAAATTTTTATCAAAATTTTTCTTATTAGTAA
The DNA here is from genome assembly GCA_008638165.1 of Pelagibacteraceae bacterium. Lineage (GTDB taxonomy): Bacteria > Pseudomonadota > Alphaproteobacteria > Pelagibacterales > Pelagibacteraceae > Pelagibacter. The sequence continues at coordinate 9,461 of VTPL01000020.1, read as the reverse complement.
TGCTCAAGTTTTAAGCTACCCTTTGATTTGATTGTCCAACAACTTCGCCAAACAAAGTATTTTGATTACTATTTTTAATTTTAACTTTCACAATTTTTCCAATTAAATCATCAGTACCATTAAAAAGAACAGAAGTCATGTATTCAGATCTAGCAAATAGTTTGGATTTATCATCAGTTCGATTTTCAACAAGCACATTAATTGTTGTATCCTCTAATTTTTTATTCATATTTATTTGATTATTAAATAATTTTTGTTGTACTATTTCTAATCTTTCCATAGATTTTTTTTTATCAATTAGTGTTAAATCTGCTGCAACCGTTCCAGGTCTAGGACTAAAAATAAATGAAAAAGAATTAATAAATTTTATTTCATCAATAAGTTTGATGGTTTGTTCAAAATCATTTTTTTCTTCACCTGGATAAGCAATAATAAAATCACTTGAAAATTCTATATTTGAGTTAATTTTTTTCAACTTATTAAAAATTTCCAAATAAGTTTTTATTGTATGCTTTCTATTCATTAAATTTAAAATTTTGTCTGATCCACTTTGAACGGGCAAATGCACTAAAGGCATCAATTTTTTTGAACTTTTATAAACATCTATTAAATCATCTGTCATATCTTTTGGGTGGGAAGTTGTGTAGCGAATACGCTCAATACCCGAAAGTTTTTCAAGCTCTAAAATTAAATTTGATAATCTAAAATTTTCAAAATTATATGCATTAACATTCTGTCCCAACAATATGATCTCTTTTGAACCATTATCGACTAGGTGTTTTGCTTCTTCTAGTATCTGATTAAAAGGTCTAGAATATTCAGGTCCCCTTGTGTAAGGCACCACACAAAAATGACAAAACTTATCACATCCTTCTTGGATAGTTAAAAATGAAGAAATTTTTGATGTTTGATTTTTAATTTTACTTAAATATTCAAACTTTGTTATGGCATCGAATTCGGTCTCTTCATGTTTTTTATTTTTAGTTTGATAATTAAGAATTGTGTCATTAATTTTATGATAAGCTTGAGGGCCCAAAACCAAATCAATATAAGGTTCTCTTTTTAACATTTCCTCATGTTCTGCTTGAGCAACACAACCTGCAACAATGACTAAAGGCTTAGATTTTGATCTAAAAATTTTCTTAACTCTTCCAATTTCATGATAAACTTTTTCTTTAGCCTTATCTCTTATATGGCAAGTATTTAGCAAATAACAATTAGCATCCTCATATTTTTCAGTTTTAACAAATCCAATTTTTTTTACAGTGTCGTATATTCTATTGGAATCATACTCATTCATCTGACAGCCAAAGGTTTTTATAAAAATTTTCTGGCTCATTATTATTTTTTAGACTTCTTTTTAACCCCATAAAGTTCTAGTTTGTGATCAACTAAAGTGTATCCGTATTTTTCTGCAACTTTCTTTTGTAATTTTTCTATTTCTTCGTCGACAAACTCTATTATCTCTCCAGATTTAACATCAATTAAGTGATCATGATGGCCTTCATTTAATTCCTCATACCTTGCTTTTCCGCCCTTAAACTCATGTTTAGTTAAAATACCAGACTCTTCAAATAATTTTACAGTTCTGTAAACTGTTGCAATGCTTATTTTGGAGTCAATTTTTGAAACACGGTTATAAAGCTCATCAACATCTGGATGATCCGTAGACTCAGACATTACTTTTGCAATAATTCTTCTTTGGTCAGTTAATTTTACTCCTTTAGATAAACATTTAGATTCTATGGTTTCTGACATAATTAATTTTAACTTATATAAATCGGATTAATCAAATTTTTTTTAATTTTAAATTTTTCGCACAAACTTGGTATATTTTCATATTTATCTTCACTCAAATCACCAAAATCTTCGAAACTGAAACAATAATAATCAATTTTTTTTGCAACAAATATTGCTTTAACTACAGATAAGGAGTTTCTGATGCCAGCAAAACTGCCGGGTCCGCGGTTAACATATAATTTTGAAATTTCATCAATCTTCAAATCATACCTATTGATAAATTCATTTATTAAAATTGTTAATTTTTCATAATTAGTTTTACTATTTTCATGACTAGTACTATAAATATTTTCATCTTTAATGAGCGTTAAACATATTTTTTTACCTGCTGCATCAATTATTAAATTATTCATAGTATTCTTTTTATTAATAACGAATTCTAAAGCAGAAGATAATAATATCAAACAATATTCAAACGATGAGGGAGTTTTGTCAATTATGTATCATCGATTTGATGAAAACAAATATCCCTCAACAAATATTCAAATGAATATTTTTTTAGAACAGATCCAATTAATTAAAGATCTTAATTATGATTTTATTCATCCAGAAAATTTTGAAAAAAATTTCAATATCCCAAAAAAACAAAAGAAAATATTGATCACTATCGATGATGCATTTCAATCATTCTATGAAGTTGCGTGGCCTTTTTTAAAAGAAAATAAAATTCCTTTCATATTATTTGTTTCAACAGAACCTGTTGGAAACAAAGGCTATATGACATGGGATCAAATTAAAGAGGTAGAACAAGAAAGTTTTGCAATAATAGGACATCACTCTCACTCGCATGATTACCTTATAGATGTGAGTAACGAAGATTTTATAAAAGATATTGAAACTGCAAATAAAATTTTTACTGAAAAAATTGGATATATCCCCAGCTTATTTTCTTATCCCTTTGGAGAATATTCAGAGTTTATGAGGCAATATATTTCAAAAAATTTTACATATGCATTTGGACAACACTCAGGTGTTATTGATGTAAACAAGGAAAAGTTTCAGCTACCTAGATTTCCAATAAATGAAAACTACGGAGAGTTAAAAAGATTTACATCAATTATAAAAACTTACCCTCTTGAATATAAAAAATTATTACCACTAGAGAAAAAATTAAATCAATCAAATAACCCACCTTTATTTTCCGTAGAGTTTTTTGATAACCAAAAAAATATCAAAAATATAAATTGTTATTCAAATGAAGGAAATAAATGGGAAAAATCAAAAATCCAATTTGATGGTAATACTTTGAATATAAAATTTAGAGAGGCTTTTCTTCCTAGAAGAGGCCGAATAAATTGTTCATTAAATGATAACGGTAAATGGAGATGGTTTGGAACTCAGTTTATTGTTAAAAATAACTAGATAAGGCTCTCTAATTCAAGACTAGAAGGTAAAAGTTTTACATTATCAAAATCTTTTAAATTATTTTGTTCAATAATTTGTCTTAGAATTTTGACATACTGTTGGCCTGTCTCAGCATACTTATCCAAATATTGTGAAAGAATAATACTGTCCAGTTCTTTGCCTTCATCTCTCAATTGTGCTCTTGCCTGTCTAAATTCTTTATATGTTTTATGCGTATTTAAATTTCTTTGATAAGCTCTTACTGAAGCTTGCAATATATTAAATTTCATTACCTTGTGTCCTTCATCTTCATCAGCCTCCTTAGGCTTTAGGCCTTCTCCAGACCAGGTCCATTGTCCAAAAAGTGCATTTCCTTCTTGAGCAAACCTTGATGTTCCCCAGCCTGTTTCTTTTGCTGCTTGTGCAAGTGCTAAAGATACAGGAACCTCATCCATTCTTATCTTCAAAATGGATAAATCTTTTGATGGAATACCATATTGCTTAAATTTTTTATCAAGCCATTTTTTTTCAAGATCTGTGTTATTACTTTTATTAATTATGCTAAAAAGTCTTTTTCGATCTAATTTTATATTATTATTTTCTTGAAGGACCAAAGGCAAAACTATTTGCAAAAATAGTTCTTTTCTTTTTTTGGTATTCTCGATCATTTTTATTTCACGAGGAAAAGAATCTAGCGCTACAGGCTTAACCAATTTGTTCTCTCTTACATCATCTAATTTATAGCCTGTATCTTCAAAAAGTTGTTGGATAGTTGAAGCGTCTAGTCTTACAGCGTCAGTTTCATTTTCATTTAAGTTATAAATATCTACCAGCAAGTCTCTTTCATCAAATATTTCATTCTCATCCAAAGTATTGTTTGTCTTCTTATCTAATGTGTAAGCTAAAACTTGTTTAGAATTGTTTTTAAACTCTTTAGTAATCAAAATATTATCATTAGCGAAATTAATCATTAACGGTAAAACATAAAATAAAGAGACAACAATTATACTTCCCAAAAAAGTTCTTGAGAGAGATCCTAAATTATTATTATCAATAGTCTCTATGATTTTATGTTTTCTTTTTTTTTGAATTTTTTTCATAACTAAACGGCTACAACTTCTTTAACTTCTGGCAAGTAATGACACAAAAGATTTTGTACTCCTTGCTTTAAAGTCATTGTAGAGCTTGGACACCCAGAACAACTTCCCTGTAATTGAACCTTAACTACTCCATCCTTAAACTCTTTGAATTTTATATCACCACCATCTTTTGCAACAGCGGGTCTAATTTTTTGGTCTAAAATTTGAACAATCTTTTTTTCAATTTCTCCAAGATTTTCATCGATCTCGAAAGGACTCTTATCAACTACGAACTCTTTACCAGTCGAGTAAAAATCATTAATTAAAGAAATAACTATATGCTTTATTTCATCCCATGAAGTTTCATCATATTTATTTATTGAAATAAAATCCTTACTTAAAAAAATTCCTTCAACACCATTTACGGACATTAAGTTTCTTATTAATTCATTTTTAACATCATCTTTTTTTGTAATTTCAAATGATCCACCATTAGAAACTGCCTTGCCAGGCAAAAATTTTAATGAATTAGGATTTGGTGTGCTTTCAGTTTGAACGAACATAACTTCTATATAGTCAATAATTATAAAATTGAAACTTGTTTAAGAATTTTTATAAAAAACCTACAATTTCATGTATTTTTTTTAATTTATTTGATGCGTATTCATTAGCTTTTTTTTGTCCGTCTAATAAGATTTTATCCAAATATTCTCTATCACCATTAAGTTTTTTAATTTCATTTGAAATGGGAATAATTTTTTCAACTAAAACTTGAGAAAGTTTTTCCTTAAATTCTGAAAAGTTTTTTCCACTAAACTCTTTGATCGATTGATCCAATGTTAAATTATTTAAACTTGAGTATATTCCTAAAAGATTTTTTGCCTCAGGTCTTGTCTCTAATTCTTTTGGGTCAGATGGCAAAGGCAATGGATCCGTTTTTGCCTTCTTAATTTTATTAATAATTAAATCCTCATTATCTGTTAAATTTATTCTGCTTAGGTCAGACAATTCAGATTTACTCATTTTTTTTGTTCCATCTTTTAAACTCATTATTCTTGAAAATTCTTTTTGAATTAATGGTTCTGGTACTTTAAAAAAATCTTCTACCTCATAATCATTATTAAATTTTTGAGCTATGTCTCTACAAAGTTCTAGATGTTGCTTTTGATCTTCCCCCACAGGCACATGCGTTGCATCATAAAGGAGAATATCAGCAGCCATTAATACTGGATATGAATAAAGCCCAATACTTGCTTTTTCTTTATCCTTACCAGCTTTTTCTTTAAACTGTGTCATTCGGTTCAACCATCCCATCCGAGCAACACAACTTAATATCCATGCGGCCTCCGAATGTGCTGAAACAGTTGATTGATTAAAAATAACACTTTTTTCTGGATTTATTCCACATGCAACAAAAGTTGCTACTGTCTCTCTAATATTGTCTCTAAGTTCTTTTGGATCTTGTTTGACGGTAATGGCATGTAAATCTACTACACAAAATACACAATCATTTTTATCATCATTGTTTAATTCAACAAAATTTTTAATTGCTCCTAAATAATTTCCCAAATGTAAGTTCCCTGTTGGCTGAACTCCTGAAAATATTTTTTTATTCATTGTTAATACTTTAATTTAATATCTTCTAATTGGAAAGCTTTGATCAAATATGACACAAAAATATAAAAACATGCTGCTATTGCAACGGATAAAATTAAATAAAAAGATTTAAAATTTTGATCAAAAGCTAATTGATCCTGCAGCAAGATCAACAAATAATAAAATAAAAATCCCATCATAATTGAAGACAAAATAATCTTAATAAATCGGCTTATGAAAATATTATTAAAAAAAAATAAATTTCTTTTTTTTAAAATAAAAAATAAGGCAATTGTATTAAACCATGAGGAAATACTGGTTGCTATAGGTATTATAATAAAACCAACAGTTCTAAAAAAATAAACACTAATTAAAATATTTAATACAACAGATATAAAAGAAATATAAAACGGTGTTTTGGTATCTTGATTTGCAAAAAAGAAATTTGAAAAAACTTTAATAAATGCAAAAGCTGGTAGTCCTAAAGCAAAATAATAAAGTGCTTTAGCAGAGTTAGCTACTGATACCTCGGTAAATTGTCCATATCCAAATAAAGCAGAAATAATCTGCTCTGAGCCTATTAATAATGCAATAGTTGCTGGTAGACTTAAAAACAAACTTAGTTCTAAGGCTTTGTTTTGAATTAGATCAATTTTTTTTTTATTTTTTTGAGCGATATGCTTAGAAAGTTGAGGAAGTATTACAACACCTATTGCAATCCCTGCAATTGCTAAGTTTATTTGATAAATTCTATCAGCATAATAAAGGTATGAAACAGCGCTAGCTTGAAATGAAGCTATTATTGTTCCAACTAAAATATTTATTTGTGTTACACCTGAAGAAAAAATACTAGGAAGTAATTTTTTAAAAAAAACTTTTACTTTTTTTGAAATTTCAAAACTTAAATGAAATTTTATTTTGAAAAATTTTCTTACAAAAAAATATAAAAATATAAACTGCAATAAACCTGCAAGAGTTACTGCGTATGATAAATAATAAACTAAATTATCATTTAATAATTTGCTGAACAGCAAAACAATTATAAGAATAATATTTAATATTATTGGTGCAGCAGCAGCTTCTGCAAACCTATTATATGAATTTAATATTCCAGCAAAAAATGATGCTAGAGAAATTAACAATAAAAATGGGAAAGTTATCCTCGTAAGATTAATTGCTAGCTGCATTTTTTCATTGTCCTCTGAGAAACCAGGGGCAATAAGAGATACAAATGCTGGCATAAATATTTGAACCAATAAAATTAAAATTAATAAAATTAGAAAAAGTAAATTAAATACTTCGCTCGCAAATTTATTTGATTTGGCTTTTCCTTTTAATATTTCTGAAGAATAACTTGGAACAAATGCAGCATTAAAAGTGCCTTCGGAGAATAGTCTTCTAAAAGTATTTGGTATTCTAAAGGCCACAAAAAAAGCATCTGCTAAAAAACTTGTTCCTAGAAAGATTGCTATTAAAATATCTCTTAAATAACCAAGTATTCTGCTGATTATTGTAAAAAAACTGAATGTGCCAGTTGACTTAATTAAGTTCATAAATCATATTAGTCTTAATTTTACCCTATTTGTACATCTAATTACCAAAAATGAAAAAAACAAAAGCTGATCGTTATACTGAAAAAGAAGCATTAGATTTTCACTCTGATAAAAAACCTGGAAAGATAGAAATTATATCGTCAAAAAATATGACGACTAAAAGAGATCTTGCGCTTGCTTACTCTCCAGGTGTTGCAGCTCCAGTTAAAGCAATCAGTGAAAACCCTGAAGCAGCTTACGATTATACTGCTAAAGGAAATCTAGTGGCCGTTATTAGTAATGGTTCAGCAATTCTTGGAATGGGAAATTTAGGTGCACTTGCTTCAAAACCAGTTATGGAAGGAAAAGCAGTTTTATTTAAAAGATTTGCTGATATTGATTCTATAGATCTAGAAATTGATTGTAACGATGCAAATGAAATTATTAATTCGATAAAAAATTTTGCACCTAGTTTTGGCGGAATAAATTTAGAAGATATTGCCGCTCCAGATTGTTTTGTCATTGAGGAAAAATTAAAAGAGATTTTAGACATACCTGTTTTTCATGATGATCAACATGGTACTGCAATTATAACCACTGCAGCATTAATCAATGCATTACATATAAATGGTAAATCTATAAAAGATATAAAAGTTGTAGTTAATGGAGCTGGAGCATCAGCAATTGCTTGTACTGAATTATTTAAAAATTCAGGTGTTTCGAATGAAAATGTAATTATGCTTGATCGAAAAGGAGTTATTTATAAAGGCAGAACTGAAGGTATGGACCAGTGGAAATCAAGACATGCTGTTGAGACTAAGCTAAGAACCTTAGAAGATGCAATAGAGGGTGCTGATGTGTTTTTAGGTTTATCTGCTAAAGGCGCATTAAAAAAAGAATTCGTAAAAAAAATGGCAAAAAACCCTATAATTTTTGCCTGTGCAAATCCTGATCCAGAAATTTTACCTGAAGAGATTGAAGAAGTAAGAAATGATGCAATTATTGCAACTGGAAGATCTGATTATCCAAATCAAGTTAATAACCTTATAGGTTTTCCATACATATTTAGAGGTGCATTAGATGTTAGATCTAAAACAATTAATGAAGAAATGAAAGTTGCAGCTGCAAAAGCTATTGCAGAACTTGCAAGAGAAGATGTTCCCGATGAAGTGGTTGCTGCGATGGGTGGTCAAAGACCAAAATATGGAAAAGATTACATTATACCATCAACATTTGATCCAAGATTAATCAGTGTTATCCCTGCAGCAGTTGCAAAAGCAGCAATGGATAGTGGAGTTGCAAGAAAGCCTATTGTTGATTTTGAGGTTTATAAAGATGAACTTAAACAAAGGTTGGACCCAACAGTAACTATTATGCAGGGTATCAACAATCATATTAAAAAAAATCAAAAAAGAATTGTCTTTGCTGATGGAGAGGATGAAAATAATCTTAAAGCAGCAATTGCATTTAAAAATTCAAAACTTGGAATTCCAATTTTAGTTGGAAAAGAAGAAAAGATTAAAGAGCAAGTTAAAAAAATTGGTTACAATGAAAACTTTGATATTGAGATTGTAAACTCCAAAGATACTGAAAAAAGAAAAAAATATGTTCAGTATTTATTTCAGAAACTTCAAAGAGAAAAAGGATTACTAGAAAGAGATTGCGATAGGTTGGTTAGAAACGATCGTGTTGTTTGGGCAGCAAGCATGGTTGCTTGTGGAGACGCTGATGGAGCAGTAACAGGAAACACAAGAAGGTTTGGTGCTTCATTTGAAAAAATTACACAAGTAGTTGGGGCTAGAAATAATGAGATAATGTTTGGATTAAATATGATTGTATTTAAAGGTAAAACAATTTTTGTTGCTGATACTAGTGTGCATGAATACCCATCATCAGAAGAAATGTCTGAAATTGCAATTTCAGCCGCAAGAGTAGTTCGTCTTTTTGGTATTGACCCAAAAGTAGCTTTTGTATCTCATTCAACATTTGGTCAGCCTCTCACGAGTAGAACTAAACACATTAAGAAGGCAGTTGATATTCTTAAAGATAAAAATGTAGATTTTGAATTCGACGGTGATATGCAGCCAGATGTTGCATTAAATGATGAATA